>NZ_NASN01000002.1:0-130614 GCF_002142015.1 Gilliamella sp. A7 | reverse complement strand
CATAATTCAAATGAATCTTCAGTGTCACTTATCAAGACTTAATTTTTTGAGTCCGTAGACTTTTAATTTTTCGTCTCGTAAGTGCCCACACAGATTGTCTGTTTCTTCTTTTTAAAGAGCTGACAGCTTTTTAATTTACTTCACAATTTCTTGTTTTAGTTTGCTGTCTCAAGGGCTGCGTATACTACGCTACACCTTTTCATTCGTCAAGATCTTTTTTTAAAATTTTTGATCTTGCTCACTAACACTGCTTTTGTCTGCTTGTCGCTGACGCCGTGTCAGTGGATGCGCATTATAGGCACTTCATTTTTTTTTGCAAGTGAAAAATTGCAATTATTTTTTTGTTCGAATAAGCTTTAATCAGCAGAAACGCTAATATAATGATATTTATTAAGATTATATTCAGTAAGTTTTTTAGTTAATTTTTCAACTTGCTGATTATGTAATGTACTTATCACAATATTATCTAAAGTAGATAGTTTATTTAAGCTATTTAGATCATACTGATCATCTAGTAAAGTATTAACTCTTGAAGCAATTGCATTTCCAGAATCGATAAAAGTCGTATCAGGAAAAAGTATTTTTAACTCATCTTTAATAAAAGGATAATGAGTGCAGCCAAGTACAATAGTATCTGGAATAATAGGTGAATTAAGCCATGGCTGCAATAATGTTTCAAGTTGCTGCATATCAACAGCAATCCCTTGTAGCTTATTTTCAGCGATATGAGCTAATTCTGATAAACCAAGTAACTTTACACTACAATCTGGCGCAAATTCTTGGATTAAATTATTTGTATATGCTCGTTGTATAGTTGCCTTTGTTGCCAATAAACCTATACATTTATTTTTAGTAACTTTGCTGGCAGGCTTAATTGCAGGTACAACACCAACAATTGGAAAAGAAAAGTTTGTTCGTAAACTGGGTAAACAGATAGTGCTAGCGGTATTACAAGCAATCACCGCTAAATCAATAGAGTATGATTGTAAAATAGAAGCAATTATATGATTCACTCTAGCAATTAAATATTCCGATGATTTATCACCATAAGGGAATCCTTCATTATCAAAAGCATAGATATAATGTAGATTCGGCATTTTATTATAGATTTCATTATAAATAGATAATCCACCGATACCCGAATCAAAAACTAATACTGTGGGAGATTGTTTTACAATATTCATATATAGTTAATGAAGGTTAAAAAAATAAACGAGCCATATCCTAAATTGATTAAAATTTTATGCAAGTAATTTTGTTTGCGGTAGTGCTGGCTTTTTTTAGAATAAATCATTAAAATGGACGTCTAGATGGTAAAACTGCTAAACACAAGCATCTTTCATAGTTATTTTATATTTAGAGAATTGCACTAAATAAGTTAAAGAAGGTAAAACATGTCAGAATTTCTATTTACTTCAGAATCTGTATCAGAAGGTCATCCAGATAAAATAGCCGATCAAATATCTGATGCAGTATTAGATGCTATTTTAGAACAAGATCCTAAAGCACGAGTTGCTTGCGAAACTTACGTAAAAACCGGTATGGCATTAGTCGGTGGAGAAATTACAACTTCGGCTTGGGTTGATATTGAAGAATTAACCAGAAAAACTATTAATGATATTGGTTATACTAGTTCAGAAATGGGCTTTGATGCCAATTCTTGTGCAGTTCTCAATGCAATTGGTAAACAATCGCCAGATATTAATCAAGGGGTTGATCGTCAAAATCCTCTGGAGCAAGGTGCTGGTGACCAAGGTATTATGTTTGGTTATGCGACCAATGAAATGCCTAACTTAATGCCAGCAGCAATTAGTTATGCCCATGATCTTATGCGTCGTCAAGCTGAAGTAAGAAAAAATGGTACTCTCCCATGGTTAAGACCTGATGCCAAAAGCCAAGTCACATTAATTTACCAAGATGGAAAAATTCAAGGCGTCGATACTGTAGTTTTATCGACCCAACATGCAGAAGGCATTGAACAAAAAGCGTTGCATGAAGCGGTAATGGAAGAGATCATTAAACCAACGCTACCAAGCGAGTGGTTAACTTCAAGAACAAAATATTTTATCAACCCTACTGGACGTTTTGTTATTGGTGGTCCTATGGGAGATTGTGGTTTAACGGGTCGAAAAATTATTGTTGATACTTATGGTGGTGCCGCACGACATGGTGGGGGAGCATTTTCAGGGAAAGATCCTTCAAAAGTGGATCGCTCAGCAGCTTACGCTGCAAGATATGTTGCCAAAAATATTGTAGCCGCAGGACTTGCTGATAAATGTGAACTACAAATTTCTTACGCTATTGGTGTTGCTCACCCAACTTCTATTTATGTGAATACTTTTGGCACTGAAAAAATTGCTCATGATAAAATTATCTCATTAATAAAAGAATTTTTTGATTTACGTCCTTATGGATTAATTCAAATGCTTGATCTTATCCAGCCAATTTATCAAAAAACGGCAAGCTATGGCCATTTTGGTCGAGATATCTTCCCATGGGAAAAAACCGATAAGGCAGCTATTCTTCGCGATGCAGCAGGATTATAAACGCGTACCAATTTATCTCCAAAATCAAGTATTGGCTTGTTTAAGAACTCACTTAATTCAAGCCAATCAAATATTAACAACCAATTATAAAGAGCCTAAAATCAGTTACAAACCTAAAGGCACTATTGCTGGTTGCGCATTATTAACCCGTTGGGAAATACAACTTAATAGCACAATGCTCTATGAGAATAGGGAAGATTTTATTAATGAAGTTGTGCCTCATGAATTAGCTCATCTCATTACTTTTCAATATTTTGGTAAAGTAAAACCACATGGCAAAGAATGGCAATATGTCATGTCTGAAATAATGAAAAAAGAACCCAAAGTCACCCATAATTTCAAGATTAAACGCAACGAATATATATATTTTTGTGATTGCCAAGAGCATTATTTATCACCAATACGGCATAACAAAATTATAAATAATAAAACTAGTTATCAATGTCGTAAATGCGGTACTATACTAAAACTTAAAAACTTTATTTAATCTTGAAAAATTATGCCTAACTTTGATACTCACTTTTACAAAAGCTCTATATTTATTGTAATTTTAAGCTTTTTCTTATATATCTTAGGTAATTTTTTTCTGCCATTATATGGCAATTTAACCGTGAGTTTAGTCGAACATTTCCAATCATTATTCTTATTATTCATGTGCTGTTACAGCTATTTTTATGCGAAGAGTGTTATGAATCATTCAAATCTCTACAAATTTTGGATTTGGACAATATTTTGGTGGTTTATGCTTTTTGGTCGAGGAATCAGCTGGGGACGAGATTTTTTCCCCGATGTTCCTCGTTTTTATTATAAAATTATTGCTAGTATTATCATAGCAATTCCATTACTAACTATATTTTTGCCAACTATTCGTCAAGAAATAACTCGCCGATATAAATATGAAACAATTCCGGTCTGGCATCTATTTTTTGCCTTTCTATTCTTAGGCATCGCCGATATTGCTGAACACCGTCGTTTAGGTTACCAATTTTTGGTGTTAGATCCACAGCGCAAAGATTTAATTGAGGAGTTAATGGAAATACCCTGCCTGTTAAGTCTAGCTTTAACTACTTTTTATATGCAAAAAAATGAAAAAAAGAGGTTAAATAAGTCATGTTAAGCTATCGTCATAGCTATCACGCTGGCAATCATGCCGATGTATTAAAACATATTGTATTAACACTATGTATTAACTCATTAAAAGAAAAAGAAAAACCATTTTTGTACTTAGATACTCATTCGGGAGCTGGTCGTTATTTACTACAAAGTGAACATGCTGAAAAAACGGGGGAATATTTATCAGGTATCAATTTAATTTGGCAACAATCCGAAACGCCCGAATTGCTTAATACTTATTTATCGGTTTTAAAACGTTATAACCCTTTCGATAATTTGAAATATTATTTAGGCTCACCTTTAATTGCTAAACAATTACTAAGAGAACAAGACAAAATCAATCTTACTGAACTTCATCCTACGGATTATCCATTATTGCGACAAGAATTCAGTAAAGATAAACGAGCCCGAGTTTTAAGAGAAGATGGATTTTCACAATTAAAATCAAAACTACCCCCCGAATCTCGTCGAGGCATTGTTTTGATTGATCCTTCATACGAAATAAAAGATGATTATCAAAAAATCCCTAAAGCATTATTGGAAGCATATAAACGTTTCGCAACTGGTATTTATTTAATTTGGTATCCGGTTGTTTCTCGAACTCAAACACAAAAGATGATAGATGAAATTGTTAATTTAGGTATTAAGAAAATTTCTCAATTTGAATTTGCAATCAAACCAGATAATAACCAGAAAGGTATGACGGCTTCGGGAATGATTGTTATTAATCCACCATGGAAACTACAGCAACAAATGCAAACTATTATGCCATGGTTGAAAAACACCCTTGATACAGAAAAAACTGGGAATTATTTTATTAAAGAATTAGTTCCAGAATGATTTCTGATGATTATAGATCAATAATGCGAGAATCTCTCGCATTATTGATAAACAAAGAAAAACTAGGTTCTTGAGAATCAAGAAAAGAAGTGACAAGCAAATAGATAAATCCATAAAATTACAGTTAGTAACAGAGAAAGAAAAACTGCTGCAGAACCATAATCTTTTGCTCGACCAGATAATTCATGCCGTTCCGTACCAATTCGATCGACAACGCATTCAATAGCACTATTGAGTAACTCAACAATCATCACAACGCCAATTGATCCTAATAATAAAATACGCTCATAAATTGTAAAACTAATTAGCATTACTGTTATATAAGCAATAACTAATAAAATTAATTCTTGACGAAACGCTGTTTCATATTTTATTGCTGACTTAAATCCCTTTAAAGAATATTTTGTCGCATTAATAATGCGTTGCAATCCTGTCGTTTTTTCCATCTTTATATTCCAAATTCTAAATTATCGTACATAACCGTAGTTCATAAGACGTTGGAATCTTCTTTCAAGCAGTTCAGGTAATGCTAAACCTTCTAATTCATCCAGATCAGCTAATAATTGTGCTTTAAGTGAAGTAGCAACAGCGGTATAGTCACGATGAGCACCACCAAGAGGTTCTGGTACAACAGAATCAATCAAATTCAATTTAATCAATTTGTCAGCTGTCATATTCATTGCTTCTGCTGCTACTGGCGCTTTATCAGCACTCTTCCATAAAATTGACGCACATCCTTCCGGAGAAATAACTGAGTAAGTACTATATTGTAGCATATTAACTTTATCTGCTACACCAATTGCGAGTGCACCACCGGATCCACCTTCGCCAATAACTGTACAAATTGTTGGTACATTTAAGCGTGACATCTCGCGTAAATTACGAGCAATTGCTTCAGCTTGTCCTCTTTCTTCTGCACCAATTCCAGGATAAGCACCTGGCGTATCAATAAATGTAATAATTGGTAACTTAAATCGCTCAGCCAGTTGCATTAATCTCAATGCTTTACGATAACCTTCTGGAGCAGGCATACCAAAGTTACGATAGATTTTCTGTTTGGTTTCACGACCTTTTTGATGGCCAATAACCATAACAGGACGATCATCTATACGTGCTATACCGCCGACAATTGCTTTATCATCAGCATAGGCTCTATCCCCAGCTAACTCATCAAAATCAGTAAAAATTTCATTGATATAGTCTAATGTGTAAGGTCTATTAGGGTGCCTAGCTAACTGAGCCACATCCCAAGGCGATAGATTAGAAAATATTTTTTTAGTCAGTTCACGACTTTTCTGATTTAATTGCTTAATTTCTTTATCTAAATTAATATCTAATTCAACTTGTTGTGAATCAATATTCTTTAAGGAATTAATTTTTGCTTCTAATTCCGCTATCGGCTTTTCAAATTCCAAAAAATTGTTCATAACGCTTGTGATTGCCTCTTGTATTATTTGTATTTAATTATAAATACATTACTAAATTTAGTATACTGACTATTTATTAAAATAAAATTAAATCAATTTTACTATGTAATTGTCATTAAAGTCATCAATATTTATTATTAATACACTAAAACAGTGTTAAATAACACCTACAATGTTTATTTAAATCTTTATTTCTAAATAGCCCAAATCTTTGTATTACTTATTCAATTAATATAACTTTAATTAATCAAATTCAAAATTCACACGCTCATTACCTAGTAAGGTTTTTAATTCTATTATCAATGCATCTTCAGGTACTATACGCCAAGTAGTACCAAATTGCAGACGTACGATAGAGTCTTCTCTCTGATAATATAAATTAATTGGCACACTACCGTGTCGATAAGGTTCTATAATTTGTTGTAGCCGTTGTAGAATAGCCCGATTAACCTCAATATCAGTTAATGTAATAGCTACCCCTTTAACATATTTAGCTCGAGCATCTTTTAAATCAACAATATCACGAACAGATAATTTAAAGCCACCATTGAAATCATCATGACTTACTTGCCCGGAAACAATTAAAATTTTATCTTTTACAAGTAAATGACCAAATTTATCTAATGCTTCGGAAAAAAGCATGCCATCAATTCGCCCTGACCTATCATCTAAAGTGAATAATCCAATTTTATTACCTTTTTTGGTAATTCGAACTCTGGCATCAATAACAATACCGGCAAAAGTAGCCATTTTTCCCCATCCAGTAGGTGCAGCCTCGCTAATACGAACGCCTCCTGAATATCGATTAAGTTCTTTTAAATATTGGGTCACGGGATGGCCGGTTAAATAAAGCCCTAATGCTTCACGTTCACCATCAAGTAAAACTTGTGCTGGTAATTCAGGTACAGCAGCATATGCATGCTCAACTTGTTCGGGTTCTTCAGCAAGAACTCCGAACATATCTTCTTGACCAATATCCTGCGCTTTAGCGTATTGATCTGCCGCTTGCATAGCATCATTAATACTATGTAAAATAGCGGCTCTATGTGGTCCTAATTTATCAAAAGCACCAGCCATAGTTAATTTTTCTAACACTCGACGATTAATTTTTTTCATATCAGTTCGAGCGCAAAGCTCAAAGATATTTTTAAAATAACCACCGCTATTACGAGCTTCAACAATAGCTTCTATTGGGCCTTCCCCTACCCCTTTTATAGCACCGATACCGTAAACAATTTCACCTTTATCATTCACATGAAAATGGTAAAGACCACTATTAATATCAGGAGGATTAACTTGCAACCCCATTCTTAGACATTCGTCAACTAAACCAACAATTTTATCGGTATTGTCCATATCGGCAGTCATTACTGCTGCCATAAATTCAGCCGGATAATGTGTCTTTAACCATAAAGTCTGATAGGAAACAAGCGCATAAGCAGCAGAGTGAGATTTATTAAAGCCATAACCAGCAAATTTTTCAACCAGATCAAAAATATGCATTGAAAGTTCACCATCAACGCCTTGCTTTTCCGCACCTTCTTTAAAAACAGAACGCTGCTTAGCCATCTCTTCTGGTTTTTTCTTACCCATCGCTCGTCGTAATAAGTCTGCGCCACCTAGCGTATAACCAGATAGTGTTTGGGCAATTTGCATAACCTGTTCTTGATATAAAATTATGCCATAGGTTGGTTCTAATATTGGTTTAAGAGATTCGTGTTGATGATTGATATCTGGATAAGATACTTCTTCTCGCCCATGTTTACGGTCAATAAAATTATCCACCATCCCTGACTGTAACGGCCCCGGTCGAAATAAAGCAACTAAAGCGATCATATCTTCAAAACAGTCGGGCTTTAACCGCCTGATCAAATCTTTCATACCACGCGATTCCAATTGAAAGACCGCTGTAGTTTCAGCCTTTAATAATAATTGGAAAGATTCTTCATCATCTAATGGAATACGAGTAATATCAACTGTTGGCTTACCATCTCTTAACTGGCGCTCATTAATCATTTTAATCGCCCAGTCAATAATAGTTAAGGTACGTAACCCTAAAAAGTCAAATTTAACCAGTCCAGCGTATTCAACATCATTTTTATCAAATTGAGTTACAGGATGATGCCCCTCAGGATCACAATAAATAGGAGAAAAATCAGTAATCTTAGTTGGCGATATTACGACACCACCAGCATGTTTACCCGCATTTCGAGTAACACCTTCCAATTGTCTTGCGATATCAATAAGAGACTTAACTTCTTCATTATTATCATAAAGCTCTTGCAATTGTGGTTCAGCTTCAAATGCTTTAGCTAAGGTCATACCAGGATCAAGAGGAATTAATTTTGATATACGATCAACAAATCCATAAGGATGGCCAAGTACTCGCCCTACATCACGAATAACCGCTTTAGCAGCCATAGTACCAAAGGTAATAATTTGAGATACCGCATCTCGACCATACATATCAGCAACGTGATCAATAACCATATCACGCTTTTCCATACAAAAGTCGACATCAAAATCCGGCATGGAAACCCGTTCTGGATTCAAAAAACGTTCAAAAAGTAAATCAAATGCTAATGGATCTAAATCAGTTATTTTTAAAGCATACGCAACCAGTGATCCTGCCCCTGATCCACGCCCAGGGCCAACGGGAATATCGTTATCTTTTGACCATTGAATAAATTCCATCACGATCAAAAAGTAACCCGGAAACCCCATCTGATTTATTACGTTTAATTCTGTTTCTAATCGCTCATCATATTCTGGACGTTTTTGTTTTCGTTCTTCCGGATCAGGAAAAAGAAATTCTAATCTCTCCTCTAAACCTTCTCGAGATTTATGTACCAAAAAATCTTCCGTCGACATATCACCAGTAGGAAATTGCGGTAGGAAATATTCACCAAGCCTTATAGTCACATTGCATCGCTTAGCTATTTCTACGCTGTTTTCTAATGCCTCTGGAATATCTGAAAATAAATCGCACATTTCTTGTTCAGTACGTAAATATTGTTCAGCAGAATAATTTTTCGGTCTATTAGGATCTTCAAGAGTATTACCATCATGGATAGCAACTCGAATTTCATGAGCTTCAAAATCCGAAGATTTCAAAAATCGTACATCATTAGTCGCCACAACAGGTAAGGAATATTGTTCAGCGAGCTTAATGGCGCTATGAATAAATAATTCTTCATTAAGGCGATTAGTGCGAACTAATTCAAAATAAAAGTGTTGATTAAAATTTTCTCGATAAAAGTTAATTGCATCTTCAATAATTTCCTGATTATCGCGAATAATACCGATACCAATATCACTGTCACGACCAGCTAATATGATTAAGCCATCGCGATGCAACGTTAACCATTCTTGATCAACAACCGGCATATCTCCAATATAGCCACGCTGGTAAGCTTTAGAAATTAATAATGTAAGATTTTGATAACCTTCATTGTTTGCTGCTAACAATGTTAATCGATAAACATCATCACTTAGTTGTGAATTTTTAACGGCTAAATCGGCACCAATAATCGGTTTGATACCTTTGCCCATTGCTGAACCATAAAACTTCACCAGTCCACACAGATTGGTAAAATCAGTAATGGCAAAAGCAGGCATTTGCAACTTGCTGACTTCATTAACTAAAGTACCTACTTTAGCTATGCCATCAATCATTGAAAAATCGCTATGTAAGTGAAGATGAATAAACTTAGGTTCAGTCATATTTACCAAAAATAATTACCCAGAAAATTAGCCACAATTATAGCATAAACCATATGAATATTCTTATTGTCTTTATTTGTCACTAAATATACCTACTAATCAATTACAAAAACGTCCGTTATAAAACAACGGACGTTAATCGAATTAGTGTTGATAAATGCGAAACGTTATTTGCGTCGTAAACCTTCAGCATTTGCGGCTTTTATTGCTGCAAATACTGTGTCTGGAGTGATTTCAGCAGGAGAATTATAAATTGACTCACCTTGCGCACAAGCTAAAATTGCTACTTGCATTAAGTCATCATCGCTAACATTAGCTAAACCAATTTCTGCTAGTGTGGTAGGCAACCCAACGGACTGACAGAAATCATAAACAGTTTCAATCATTTGTGGGTCACTATCAATTAACATTAACATAGCAAGTGTACCAAACGCCACTTTTTCACCATGCCAGTAATCATGTGTCGCTTCTAATGCAGTAAATCCATTATGAATGGCATGTGCAGCTGAAAGGCCACCACTTTCAAACCCTAATCCAGATAGTAACGTATTAGCTTCGATCACATGTTCCAGTGCTGAGGTTACTACTTTTTGTTCACAAGCATTTTTAGCTTGTACACCATATTTTAACAATATTTCAAAACAAAATTTTGCCAGCGCAAATGCGGTCATTGGCCCAGGTCGCCCTGTCATATTCCCAGCTTTTGATTGCCTACAATCTTCGGCTTCAAACCAAGTTGCTAAAGCATCGCCCATACCTGCAACTAAAAATCTTGCAGGAGCATTAGCTATAACATTTGAATCAACTAAAACAACATCAGGATTTCTTGGTAATACAAAATAGCGTTTAAATTCACCTGTTGAGGTGTAAATTACTGATAAAGCACTGCAAGGTGCATCTGTAGAGGCAAGCGTTGGCACAACAACACAAGGATAATGAATAGTTGCAGCTACTGCTTTCGCTGTATCAATAACCTTCCCTCCACCTATACCAACAATCACATCAATATTTTGAGCTTTGGCTAACTCAATTATTCTTGTAATCTCCTCATCACTACATTCCCGGTTAAAAATATCAACAACACTTTCAATCTTACCTGATAATGATTTTTCGATAGTTTTAGATAAATTTTTGTAGGCAGATGGACTTTCAAGCAATAACGCTTTTTTTCCAAGCCTAGCTAATTCTTCACCTAAGCTATTTTCAATTGCGTTAAAACCTTGAATATAACGATTAGGGAAAATTGCAGTAGTAATCATAATAACAGCTCCTATAAATTAAAAAATCCTGCATAGATAAATCTTATTACCATTATTCAGAGAAATATTTTTTATCTATATTATTAAATTAAAACATACGCTTTTATTATTATTAAGCTACTAAATATTTTTAAAAATGAGGCATATGCCACATTTTTTAATTGTGACGTGTATTATCAAAAGATAAAAATAGATGATTCCCATCACTAAATCGTGATGGGAAGAAAGGAGATTAAATCTTCTTGAATAAGACTGAACCGTTAGTACCACCAAAGCCAAATGAATTACAAAGTGCATATTCTAAGTTTTTCACTTGACGAGCAGTATGTGGAACATAATCCAGATCGCACCCCTCATCAGGGTTGTCAAGGTTAATTGTTGGTGGAACAGCTTGATCACGTAATGCAAGCACCGTAAAGATAGATTCAACAGCACCAGCAGCACCTAATAAATGCCCAATCATTGACTTAGTTGAACTCACCATTACTTTATTAGCATTATCTTGGAAAATACTTTTAACTGCTTGCGTTTCAGCTTTATCTCCAGCTGGAGTTGACGTACCGTGTGCATTAATGTATCCAACTTGTTCTGCCGTTATACCTGCATCACGAATAGCACATTTCATGGCTAATGCTGCACCACTACCGTTTTCTGGCGGTGAAGTCATATGATAAGCATCGCCACTCATACCAAAACCGACAATTTCAGCATAAATTTTAGCACCACGCTTTTTAGCATGTTCATATTCTTCTAAGAACATGATACCTGCACCATCACCAAGCACAAAACCATCACGATCTTTATCCCACGGGCGACTAGCAGCTTTAGGATTATCATTGTTAGTTGATAATGCACGAGCAGCACCAAAACCACCAATACCCAATGGAGTACTAGCTTTTTCACCACCACCAGCTAACATTGCATCGGCATCACCATAAGCAATCATACGTGCAGCATGACCAATATTATGTACACCCGATGAACAAGCAGTAGCAATAGTAATACTTGGTCCTTTTAATCCGTAAATAATTGATAAATGACCAGCAATCATATTGACTATTGTTGATGGCACAAAAAATGGACTAATTTTACGCGGTCCACCATTGACTAATGCACTATGATTTTCTTCAATTAATCCTAGCCCACCAATACCTGAACCGATAGCACAACCGATGCGTTCTGCATTTTCTTCCGTAACTTCAATGCCAGCATCTTGCATTGCTTGTATACCTGCAGCGATACCATATTGGATAAAATAATCCATTTTACGGGCATCTTTACGTGAAATATTATAATCTTCGCCATTAAAGTCTTTAACCATCGCTGCGAAGCGCGTTGCAAAAGGGGCTGTATCAAAGTGTTCTATAAGTTCTACGCCACTTTGACCTGCTAATAAAGCTTGCCAAGTAGACTCAACTGTATTACCTAATGGAGATATCATGCCCATTCCAGTAACAACAACTCTGCGTTTAGACACATTGTCCTCCAGAAAAGGATTGAAATGAAATTTGAATCATTGAAAATTTTATCATGAGTTTTCAAAATTAAATTATGTCAAATCCACTCTATAAAAAAAGAGACATAAATAAAAACTAGGCGATCATTTGACCGCCTATTGTGAAAACTCTGCTAACCTTATTGATTTGCAGTAATATAATCAATTGCAGATTGTACAGTTGTAATTTTTTCAGCTTCTTCATCAGGAATTTCTGTATCAAATTCTTCTTCTAAAGCCATAACTAATTCAACTGTATCAAGAGAGTCAGCGCCAAGATCTTCAACGAAAGAAGATTCATTCTTAACTTCGTCCTCTTTCACACCAAGTTGCTCAACAATAATTTTCTTAACTCGCTCTTCAATAGTGCTCATACTCTTTTTTTTCCTATAAATATCGCCGAAAGTGGCGGTGAATGTAAGTTTATAAAATGTTGAAAAAGATGCCAATCATTTTTCAACCCAATTGCTTATTTTTTGTTCAAAACATCAAATTATTGGTTTATTTTACACTATTCTGATCAATTACACCATATACATGCCACCATTGACATGTAAAGTTTCTCCTGTGATGTAAGATGCATCATCAGAAGCCAAAAATGCCACTGCATTAGCAATCTCAGCTGGCTCACCTAAACGCCCTGCCGGTACTTGTGCTAATGTTAAGGCTTTTTGCTCATCCGTTAGTGCTTCGGTCATATCAGTTGCAATAAATCCTGGTGCAACAACATTAACTGTAATTCCACGAGATGCAACTTCACGTGCTAATGATTTACTAAATCCGATTAATCCTGCTTTTGCTGCAGCATAATTAGCCTGACCAGCATTACCCATCGTACCTACTACTGAGCCTATAGTAATAATTCGGCCATAACGTTTTTTCATCATAGTACGCATTAATGCTTTTGATAAACGAAAAACTGAGGTTAAGTTAGTATTTAAAATATCTTGCCATTCATCTTCTTTCATTCGCATTAATAAATTATCACGGGTAATACCTGCGTTATTAACTAAAATATCAATATCGCCAAACTCTGTTTTAATTGCATTAATAACTGATTCGATAGACGCTTCGTCGGTCACATTTAGAGCTAAACCTTTTCCGTTAGATCCTAAATATTCACTTATGGCCTGTGCACCTTTTTCTGTCGTTGCAGTACCAATAACAGTTGCACCACATGCAACTAATTTTTCCGCAATGGCCTTTCCAATTCCACGGCTTGCACCAGTTACTAAAGCAATTTTTCCTGATAGGTTCATAACTACCCCTTTTGTATTCTATTTAGTATTTTCAATTGCAACATCTAATGACGCTTTATCATTAACAGCACAAGCTGATAATGAATCAACAATTCGTTTAGTTAAGCCAGTTAAAACTTTACCTGGGCCCATCTCAACTAGCTGTGTTACACCTTGTTTTGCCATTTCTTCAACCGTTTCAGTCCAACGAACTGGGCTATATAACTGAGCTATTAATGCAGCTTTAATGTTAGCTGCTGATGATTCAACTTTAACATCAACATTATTAATCACAGCAAATTGAGGTGCATTGAACGTCATGTTATTTAAAGTTGTCGCTAATTTATCAGCGGCTGGTTTCATTAATGCACAATGTGATGGTACACTTACTGCCAATGGTAATGCACGTTTAGCGCCCGCCTCTTTACAAAGCGCACCGGCACGTTCAACTGCTTCTTTGTTACCGGCAATTACAACTTGGCCTGGTGAATTAAAATTAACTGGCGCAACAACTTGACCTTGAGCTGCTTGTTCACATGCTTTTTGAATTGACTCATTATCTAGACCAATAATAGCAAACATTGCACCAGTACCACTTGGCACTGCCTCTTGCATTAATTTACCGCGTAACTCTACTAATTTAATAGCATCTTTAAAATCAATCACACCAGCACATACTAATGCTGAATACTCACCCAAACTGTGACCAGCCATAAATTCTGGTTGAGGACCATTAATACTTTGCCAAACTCGGTAAATCGCAACCGATGCAGCAAGTAATGCCGGTTGAGTTTGCCAAGTTTTATTCAATTCTTCAGCTGGACCATCTTGAACTAAAGTCCATAAATCATAACCTAGTACTTGTGATGCTTCATCGAAAGTTGATTTCACAACTGGATAGTTTTCAGCAAGATCTTTTAACATACCAACAGCTTGTGAGCCTTGTCCTGGAAATACCATTGCAAATTTGGTCATTTTGAAATCCTTGATTACCTAAATAATTTATAAAATTAAAATCTAACGAGTGCTGAGCCCCAGACAAAGCCGCCACCGAAAGCTTCTAATAAAATCAGTTGTCCACGTTTAATACGCCCATCTCGTACACCTGTATCTAAAGCACAAGGTACTGATGCAGCGGAAGTATTACCTTGTTTATCAAGCGTAACGATCACTTTACTCATATCCATATCAAGACGTTTGGCTGTAGCTGAAATAATACGTAAATTAGCTTGATGTGGTACTAACCAATCTAAATCAGATTTATTAAATGCATTTTCGGCTAAAAGTTCATCAACTAAATTAGAAAGCTCTTTGACTGCAATTTTGAATACGTCATTACCTTGCATTGTCATATAGGCGGGGTCATTAAGTGAACGGCGATCAACATATGGGTATTTTAATAATTCGCCATAACGGCCATCAGCATGTAAATGAGAGGCAATAATACCAGGCTCTTCAGAAGCACCAACCACAACCGCTCCAGCACCATCACCAAAAATGATAATTGTACCTCTATCTGTCGGATCAACACCACGGGTTAACATATCAGAACCAACAACTAGGGCATATTTTATTACACCACTTTTTACATATTTATCTGCAATATCTAATGCATAAATAAATCCAGAACAAGCTGCCGATACATCAAAGGCAACCACATCACCAAGATCTAATTTAGCTTGTAATTCTGTAGCAGAACTAGGAAAGGCATTAACAGATGTTGCTGTTGCGACAATAATTAAACCAATTTCTTGTTTATCAATATCCGCCATTTCAATAGCTTTAATTGCCGCTTCATAGGCCATACTAGTAACAGTTTCATCGGGTGCAGCTATCCGTCTTTCTTTTATACCTGTACGAGTAGTTATCCATTCGTCACTAGTATCCACCATTTTTTCAAGATCGGCATTGGTTCTTATTTGTTTTGGAAGATAACTTCCTGTTCCTAATATTTTTGTATACATCTAATTATTCGCTCTTGGGTAGTGCAGAAGAAAGGCTGTTGGCAATCTTCTCTGGTATATTGGTTTCGATAGCTAAAATAGCTTGCTCTATTGCTGCAAAAAATGATTTTTGATTGGCACTACCGTGACTTTTAATCACAATACTCTGAAGGCCAAGTAAACAAGCGCCATTATATCGCCCAGGGTCTAAATAACCAAAATTTTTTACTATTTTTCTTTGCAGCCATTTACTCAAAAATTTCATAACAAATGAGTTGTGCCCTAAAAGCATTTTGAACGAAGATAGAAAAATTTTAATTAATCCTTCTACCGTTTTCAAAGTTACATTACCAACAAAGCCATCACAAACTAATACATCAGTTTTACCAGTTAATAGCTCATTACCTTCTAAATAACCAATATAATTGATTTGATGATTAGCTTTTAAAATAGACGCAGCAGCACGAATTTTATCCAATCCTTTAATATCTTCTTCACCAATATTAAGCAAAGCAACTCGAGGATTTTCAATATGAAGAACCGATTTTGCTAGTATTTCACCCATTATGGCAAATTGAACCAGCATATCGCTATCACATTCAGCATTTGCTCCCAAATCAAGTACCACAGTATTTTGATTATTTAACGCCGGAATGGTGGCAACTAATGCTGGTCTATCAATACCAGTTAGAGAATGTAATAATAACTTAGACAACCCCATCAGCGCACCAGTATTACCAGCACTAACACAAGCTTGAGCTTTATTATTTTTTACTAACTCTAATGCAATTCTCATTGACGAACCTTGACTATGCCTAATAGCATAAGAAGGTTTCATATCATTAGTAATGATAGATGTTGATTCTGTCACCATCAAACGACCAGTTTCTTGATACTGGGTAACTAGCTTGATATTTTCTTTAGACAAAAAAAATCTAACTTCCTTTATGTCACCAACAAGGAAGATAGAAAGATTTGGATAATGATGTAATGCTTTAATTGCAGCAGGAACAACAATACGAGGACCAAAGTCCCCGCTCATAGCATCTAACGCAATGGTTAGATTATCCAAAATGTCACCTGAAGATTTCTAATTAGTAATTAATTATTTAGAAATCACTTTTCGGCCGCGATAATAACCATCAGCGGTTACGTGATGACGTAAATGAGTTTTACCTGATTCATCAACTGAGATATTAGCAACAGTTAATGCATCATGAGAACGACGCATACCACGTTTTGCACGAGTTTTACGATTCTGTTGAACAGCCATGGATTTACCCCTTATTCTTTAAACTAACTAAAATTGCAAATGGATTTGGTTTTTCATTCTCAGCTGGAATTTCACCAAACACCATATCTGCCTCTGACACTTCGCAGTGTTTACTATCATGCACCGGCGCAATTGGTAATGAGAGAATAATTTCGTCCTCAATTAACGCTAATATATCTACTTCACCAAACTCGTTAACTAAAACGGGTTCATAATGTTCCGGTAATGTCTCTGCTTGAGCATCGCTCTTAACAGGACTAAATTTATTCATCACATGAACTTCAGTGATAAAAGGTTTAAAACAACGCTGACAAATTTGTTCTAGCGTTATTTTTGCATCAATAGTGATAACGCAAAGCCTTTGCTCATCAAAATCAAAAGACAAATGACATTCGATATCACTTTTTGGACTTTCAATCCTTGTTGCACTTTGAGCTGGATAATATCCAACATAATCAAGTCTTTTCTGTGCTGCTTTGATTGGGTCAATTGTTAATGGTAATTTATTTTGCATAAGATATGCATGCCTACCTTAAAAATTATTAAGTGCAGCTAAAAACCACACAAAGCCATAAGGCGCGCATAATACCTTTAAATCACCATTTCGTCAATGGGCAAGCACATGATAATTTGTTTTAATTGTTGATTATTTCTTAAATATTTATAATTTTTATTTTACTTATTTCTTAACAAAAAATTTTGAGGAACGGGGTTTTTTAGCGCTCACAATTGCTATTTATTTAATCATTTAATAACTTGTGTTATTCGCTTAGTTGAATCCCTTTCTTAATTGCAAATTAAATCAAGTTTATTACGATAAACGCCCAAAACTATCTTTTACAATAGCTCGAAAATCATCGAAATTACGACTATTTAATAATCGCTTAGTTGATCTTTCTTTAACAAAATTGACGACTAAGTTATAAATTCGCATCGCATCTTCATATTCATCTTTGCTAATTGCTAATAAAAAAATAACATGCGCAATTTCATTTTTATTCCATTCAATACCGTGGGGCGCCAAAATAGTGGTAACCACTGTCTTTTTAGCTAACAACCCAACTGAATGAGGAATGGCAATATTTTCACCGATTAAAGTTGATACAATACTTTCTCGTTCTACTACCGATGGATAAAAGTCCTGTCCCACATATCCAGATTCTTCCAACCGCTGACAAACAATCTGGAACAATTCACTTTGCGTCATCGGTTTGTCAATAATTAGGAAAAATTTTTCATCAAAAAAACGCTCAATAATATATGGCATAGTACGATCAACCATAGATAAACGCCCTAATTGTTCAAGTTGATAAGGCGTTGGAAATGGTGCTATTTTCACTATTTGCTTATCTTTTTCGGTTAAACGAACCGTAGACACCACAAAATCTTCTTCAATATGCGTTAACTGTTCATACTCTCTATAAGAAAGCGTTCGATTAATTAAAATATGAGGAAAATCGCGTTTAATTTTTGATTCAATCATACGCAAAGTTGCGTTACCTAATTCACTAACCAATAAAATTTGTACTAACCTTTCATATCCTGCACTATAGTTTCGCTCTAATGCTACCCCTATATGAATTGCTAAATAGCTGATTTCATCTTCAGTCATTTTCACATCAGTAAATTTATGAATATTCGCTAATGCCGATAAAGTAATATCATAAGCAAAAGGATAATATTGTTTAATTTCATGTAATAGCGGATTGGAAGTATGAATTTGATATTTTATACGAGATAGCATCGATGAAATATGAATTAACATATCTTGACGTAACTTCATATCTTGTTTCAAATTATAGTGATAAGAATCATTGATATAAGATAAGATATGTTCAAATAACTCTAAACTTTTGGCTTGGTTAGGTGATTCCATAATAGTGCGCGACATAATCTGCACACATAAATAGTTAAATTCAGCATCAGAAAGGGTACTACCTAAAAAATAGGACAAGCCTTCAGAAACCTCCCGTGCAGCACCAATAACTGTCGAATCAATATGATCGACTTGATATTCTACTAATTCATGCCCTTGCGTAATTCTGGTTATTGAAACGGCACAACAATAGAGCAAATACCCTTGCCCTTCTGCGGTTAATTTTAATTCAAAACGTTCAAACTGATTTTGCAGTACACTTTCCAGATAATCTAAATCAATATCAG
The DNA here is from genome assembly GCF_002142015.1 of Gilliamella sp. A7. Classification (NCBI taxonomy): domain Bacteria; kingdom Pseudomonadati; phylum Pseudomonadota; class Gammaproteobacteria; order Orbales; family Orbaceae; genus Gilliamella; species Gilliamella sp. A7. Next base: position 111,594 of record NZ_NASN01000002.1, on the reverse strand, counting down.
ATAATATTGTCTGAATTAACCGATTAACATTAATAGTGTCCCCTGTGATATGGTTTTGCCATAATATATCAGTTAAACACGCTCGAATAGCCGACTCTTCACCAACTAATCGCATACCGGAATAAGGACGATTATCCAGCGATAAATGGTATTTATCTAAATATTGCTTAACTTCAATAACATCATTTTGTAATGTATTACGACTCAAAAACCACTCACCAGCAATATCATCCAATTTTACCGATTTTGATTGGGTTAAAAATGCAATCAATAAGGCGGAAACACGTTCTTTATTAGTTCGAGGAACCCGTTCTACTTGCTGGATAATTGGTATGGTCGCATACAGATTAGGATCTGTTATGACAAGATGATAACCAACGTTTTTAATATAATCAACTTGTGCACCATACATGTCTAATACATCGTTAAGAGCCACAATATCAGACCGAATAGTCCTTATTGATACTGAAAAACGATTTGCTAACTCTTTTTGAGGTAGCAATTCGTTTTTTATCGTATCAAAAATATACGCTAATCGTTGATAAGGGAATAGCAATTTAGATGCCATTACTCATCCTGCTAACTTTTGCGTAATCGCTAATAGTTGTTTAACATCTTCAGTTCTTGTCGCCCCAGTTGTTTTATCAATAATTGAGGTATAAATATGTGGAATAACTTTTTTCACACCAGCATTCAAGGCAATTTTTAAAATTGTTTCATAATTGTCTAAATCGATACCACCAGTAGGTTCTAAATAGAAATCATGTTCAGCACAACATTTAGCCACATACTCATATTCATCTATATGTTTTAACCCACCCATAGGGAAATATTTAATTGAGCTTCCCCCCATATCTTTTAATAAAGCAATTGCAGTTTCCACCGGCACAATAGCAGCTGGTGATTTTGAGCTTAGTGGACCTGTAGCAATATTAACTAATCCTACTTTTCCGGTTGGTGATACAAGACCATTGATTACCGTTTCTTTTTGTCCTAATAAAGCGCGACTTGTTGCTACTCCTGTAAAAACTTGATTTACATGTTGAGGCTGTAGAACTGCAGATATTTCTGACACCATAATAGATTGGTTAGGATCACCCGCTCCCAGACCAACTGAAATAGCATTATCAATGGCTAATGCATATTTTTTCATATCTTCTATTGCTTGCTGATTATCTGGATAATTTTTAGATAATACACCCACAACAACATAAGTTTGTGCAGCTTCATAAATAGCACTAGCATTATCGATCGAATTGGCTAATACGTTTAAACAAACACGATCGTTAAAATAATTTGGTGTCAATTGCATTATTTTACTCCTTGGATAATTTTTATAATTTTGTTATAGACAATATCAAGCTGTTCCGCCGTTACACTGCGAACATCTGCATCTACTTTGCCTTCATTGGCTTTATATTCCCGAAAATAGACTGCAATCTCACCTTGCTTCATCAGATCTATCATTTCAAGAGCTGTTTTACCAATAACCTTTGCATCAAATGATATTTCTGCACGAGCAATATCTCGGCCAGCACCATCCCAGACAACTTTTGCCGATAGACCATTAATAGAATTTAATTTTTCGATAAATGGTGTCATTTTGGCAACCATTTCTTGTCCAGTTTCTTGTTTAGGATCGTTAATATATAACTCAATTGCCTTAGTTAGGCCTAAAATCCCTTCTTTACCAACCTTCATTGGTCGGCCAATACCTTGAGACTGAAGTTTAAGCCATTCAATGGTTTGATGACGGCCAATAACTAAGCCACTAGTAGGCCCTTCAATTGCTTTTGCACCACTATAAATAACTAAATCAGCGCCTTGTTGATAATAAGTTTGTAAATCCTCTTCCGCTGCGGCATCAACAATTAATGGAATATTATATTTTTTGGCCACTGTTACGGCTTGCGCAACTGATAACATACTTTTTTGCACACAATGATGTGATTTAACATATAAAATAGCCGCGGTATCAGAATTAATTAATGATTCAATATGCTCTGGTTTACACTCATTTGCATAACCCGCTTCAACTACAATTCCACCACCTAAAGCGACCATCGTACCAATAGGAGCGCCAAAATTTACGTTATGTCCTTTTGGCACAATAATTTCCCTTGCTACCCATTTAGCAGAACTATGTAAATTAAATAATAAATCACGATCATCTTTAACGATTAAACCTGCGACAGCTTGCGCAATGCCAGCAGAAGCACATGATACGACTACAGCGTTTTCGACATTGAGTAATTTAGCAATGTATTGACCAGTTTTATCAACTAAATCTTTTATTTCAAAATATTCATTTAATCCATGAGATACAGTATCAACTACTTCTGCTCTGGGTGTTGAAACACCTAAAATAGTCATTCGCCCCGAAGCATTAATCACTTTTTTTAAGTGGTATTTACTGTATATTTCTTTTTCAGTTTGAGATTCTGAGCTCATTTTTACTACCTTCTTGTGTTATTTCAATGTGTGTAACTTTTTTGGTTGTATTTGTTACGATAGCGGCTAAAGGAACAAACTGTTCATGGCATTCCCTCTTTTCACCTTCTGAATCAGTTAAAGAGACGGTTTGCTGTTTTATATCAAAAATAGTCAAATCGGCATCATAGCCAATGGCTATTTCCCCTTTATTGTTTAAATGCAAAATTTGTGCCGCATTTCTAGTGACACTATCAATAATTCTAGTTTTGCTATAACCTAGACAGATAAATTTATTCATCACATTTGCTAAGTTAAATACAGGACCTTGCAATCGATTTTTAGAATATATATCAGAGCTGATAGTGTTTGGATAAACATCTAAGCATTTAGCTCGCTCAGCTACCGCAAAACTGAAACTTTCACCACCATGACCAATATCTAAAATTACCCCACGTTCAATGGCACGTTTAATTGAATCACGCAGATTATTTTGCTTATCAAATATTTGGTTTGGCTTACCATTAAAACAATGAGTAATAATATCGCCTTTAGTTAATAAATCAGCAATTTCATCAAGTTCAGGCGGATTATTTCCTACATGAATCATTAGTGGTAGACCCGTCTTTTTCTGCATCTCTTTGGCTTTGATTAACGGTAAAATACCATTTTCACCAACAACGCTTCGACTCATCCTAACTTTTATTCCAATAATAAAATTAGGATATTTAACTAAAGTTTGGTCAAATAACGGCACATCGATATCTTGCATATCAGCAAGTTCACTTTGCCTTATTAAGCCAATTTTTGAGATATTTAAAAAAGAATAAACATGAGTTTTAGCCTGCATCGCTAAATCATAAAATTCGTCCGCATCAAGTGCGCCAACACTACCAGCATCAACCACTGCCGTCACACCAGTTTTAACACCAATGAGATCGGGTTCATCGTAATAAATTGGTGAGTGAGCAAAGCAATGAGTATGGGAATCTATCCAGCCGGCACTTATATAGTGTTGATTTTGTAAATCCAACACTTGATTTGATGGTGCGATTATATTTTTGCCAATTTCTACAATTTTGCCTTGTTGAATGACAATATCAGTTATTGAATTATCAATGAGTTTGGCATTTTTTATAATTAAATCATACATAATTTAATCCAATCCCCTCGATCATAATCATGATAGAGGGAACATAATATTATATAATAGGGAAGATACCGCCAAAAATCATGGCACCTAATATTGCACCGCCAGTAATAGGCTTTTTCCATACATAAAATAATAGTGCACCAAGCAATGACCCGATACCAATAGGGATAGATGCAACCATAGCTGATAAAATAATCATTGGACCAAGAAATCGACCTGATGCATTTCCCGCTCCCATCATGACATCTGCGCCAAAGGTTGAACCACCACCACTGTTAACCGTAAATTTACGAATAAGGATGATAAGTAAACCAATTACCATACCGAGTAATAAGCCGGTTAATAACGCTACCAAAAAGTTTTCAATTGGCAATGTATAGCCACCAGCTAATAGCAACGCTGGCACACCTAAACCAATACCTGTTTGTAACGCACCACCAATATCAAGTATCCCAACCAGAGATCCCTCAATGACACGTGCAAATAAAAAGCTAGCACCAAAAGCGGCTACTGCACCATAATCGCCTGTCGTCATACCTGATTTAAGCATTGCAACAAAGGCTATTTCGTTAAAAGCACCAATCCCATATACATAAAAAGTATGCGTTCCAGCGAAAATACCCGCAGAGAGTAATCCACAAAGAATAGGGAATGACCAATCGGCATACCAAAAACTTTTATTAATGGTTGTTTGAGTATTCATAATCTATTGTTCCCTATATTATTTAAACCAATAAGACAAACCATCTCGGAATGAATTAATCATTTTCATATCAAACCCACGGAAATATCCGCTCATGACAAATAAAACAATTACCGCAGCTAACATGATTTTCATCACTCGATTCCAACCACTGTCATCCACTCCTTTACCAATCAAAATACCTAACACTAAACCAGGTACTGCATTACCCATAATTAATTGCGCTAGCCCACCAAACAACGTACCCCAAAAACCACTTCTTCTACCGGCATCTAAAGCTGCCAACCAGAAAATAACCGGCATTACAGTTGCTACCAGTAAATTCGCAGCAGGAACTAAAACTTTAGTCGCGGTAATTTTTAAAGAATCAGGAATAACTGATGTAGTTGTATTTAAAAATAACACAACAATCACACCTACAAATGCACAAGCAAAGGCCATTTTCTTAGGATCATGTAACGTTTGTGCTAAATTTCGGTTTTTTATCATCAATAATGCAGCACCCCAGTTTGGAATGATGCGATGATCAACATCTTGGGTAAATGAACCGGCAGCAACTGATGAAGCCCAAGCATTAAAAAAGAATCCTAAGCCAAATGAAAAATGCGCAGCAGGATCACCCTCACAAGAGTTAAGTTCGCCTAAGGTACGAAATGCCCCCATACCTTGATAAGTTGGAGCATGAAACATTCGAGCTGCACCCGCGCCTACTCCAAATCCACATAGTCCACCAATTACAATGGACTTCAATGCTATAATTAGAATTTCCATGACTTTCCTTTTACGTTATTTAGAGATAAATTTAATATCGTTGAGATCGATAAACGTAACATTTATTGAGACATCAAGCGTGATGTCATAAAATGTCTTTTTTCTAGGTAAAAAGATAAATAAAAAACGTTCTGTAGTTATCTTTTCAATAGCAGAAACAACACTAATATCAAGCGGTTCAATTCGTAGCATGACATTATTAGTATTTTTAAGTACTTGCTTTTGCACTTGATTTAGCGCTATAGCGAACGCACGCTGCTTTGAATCTCCTTGCCCAGTTACTCTTACTTGTATCTGCTCAGTTTTTTTCATATTTCTAACCTATTTAAGAACGAGGATATTTTTTCAAAAATGCTTGGGCTATACGTTGACCAAGTTCAACTGTATCCATAAAACCAAATCCTAGTACTTTACAACCGTCATTAATGGCTGTTTCTCCTTCTTCAATTGAACGCATACCATGTCGTTGAGAATAGCCATATTTATTTTGTGCCGTTATGGCACCTGCACCACCACTGCCACAAAACGAAAGTCCTAAATCTGCATTCTCATTATTCATTACGTCGCCTAATTTCATATCAGCTGCCATACCTGGAATAACAATTGCACGACACCCTTCAATAGAATTAATTCCCTCTGCTATTTTTTGTCCTTTGCCCATTCTATCGCCGATGACAATGATTACTTCTGCCATAATTATTCTCCTATTAATTATTGTTTTTTAGATTTAGTAATTCGTTTAATTTGCTATAGCTACTTCATAATGAACAGCCAGTAAATAAGCCTCTTCCATTGGTAGACTATTGAATAATTTTACTGTTTTACGTGCGAGCATTAAGGATTGCTCTGAGAGCTCATCAAATAAAGAAGGATCAACCTCAGGTAGTTTTTCTAGTGTTTTTGCTCTTTCAACCATTGCTTTAACATGTGATAACAACATCGCTTTTTGTACTTCATTTTGGGTTATTTGATGCTCCGTTAACCAACGATTAATGATTTCTATCGTTTGCGCAGTCACAACTTCGGGATCTAAATCATCTTCGATCATACGGAATTGTATTTGTGGCATAGTCATTCTCTTGTTTTTTTAAAATGACTTAGCCTAAAGGAAATAATTATCAATGTGGAGAGAGACTTTTTCCTATTGCAAAAGGAAATTTATTGTCAGGCTAGCTGAAAGCTGTTGTAAACAAGGATTATTATGTAGGATGTGATTGAAGATTAACTAAATTGATTTTAAATTTAAACAAACTATTGCTTAAAAGTATCATTAATAAATTTTTTTGATATAAAAAACCCCTTTCCTCAAAATTTTTTCAAGCAAAGATAGTTATTTTTGTTATTGAGGCTATAAACCTATGTAGTAGTATTAAAAAAGTAAATTGACAATTTCTTTTTGGTGCTTTTTAAGAAAGTTTACCAGCTTCCAGAGGCGCCACCGCCGCCACTACGTCCACCGCCTCCGCCACCAAATCCGCCGAATGAACCTCCGCCAAAACCACCACCATTATCCCCACCGAAACCGCCTCCTCGACCACCACGTCCGCTACCACCACTCATGGTTAAAATTCCACTTAAAATCGCACTGGCAACAAATGCTAAAAATATTAGAGGTAAGACAATATGTAATGAATAACCATTGAACAAAGTAAAACCACCAACTGATATACCATTTAGTAAACCAGTACCTAAACTTCGGCTAGCACTACGTTTAGTGGAAGTAATCGAAAATAAACTAGCAATAGTGAAACAGATAAAAAAGGATGCTAATCCATAATTAAATAAATTAGCACCAAAATCACCAGCAAGTACCGTTTTGAGATCTGGATCATTATTAGTCGCCGGTACCTGTTGAGGATCATTCAACTTATTAATTAAAACTAAAAGTGCATCATGTATACCTTGATAATAGTTATTTTGTCTAAATTGTGGCACTAATTGTTCACGAATGATATGACTAGCAATTAAGTCCGTAATGATTCCTTCAAAACCATAACCAACTTCAATTCGCATCAACTTATCATCTTTAACAATTAATAATAAAACACCATTATCTTGCTCTTTTTTACCTATTTTCCACTGAATAAACACCCTATCAGCATACTGTTCAACCGTTTCATTATCGAGTTTTGGGATCACTAATACCGCGATCTGTGCTCCATCAGTTCGAGTTTTTTCAAAAGTAATCAAGCTTGATTCCAAATCATCTATTTGTGATGGTTCTAAAGTATCTGACGTATCAATAACACGGTGATCAAATGTTGGAATTTCAGTTAATGCATAACTTACCGCACTAAAAAACAGTAAACAAAAGAGCAGATAATATTTTTTCATTATGTTTATTGTCCAAAATTGACTGCTGGTGGATTAGAAATTTGTTGTTCATTTTCAACAGTAAACTGTTGTTTTGGTTGTACCCCTATAATATTTGCAATCCATTTGGTTGGTAATTGACGAATATAAGTATTAAATGATTGTACTGTTTCTATATATCGACCTCTAGCAACCGTTATCCGGTTTTCAGTACCTTCAAGTTGGCTCATTAAATCTTGATAAAGTGTGTTTGCTTTAAGTTCTGGGTAATTTTCACTAACAGCAATTAAGCGACTTAATGCGGAACTTAATTCTGATTGGGCTTGTTGAAATTTTAAGAATAAAGCGGGATCACTAAGTTGATCTGCATTAATTTGGATAGAACCCACTTTCGCTCTCGCATCTATTACCTGAGTAAAAACGTCTTTTTCATGAGTTGCATATCCTTTTACTGTATTGACTAGATTCGGAACCAAATCTGCTCGACGTTTATACTGATTAATCACTTCCGACCAAGATGCAGCGATTTTTTCATCTTGAGTTTGAATACTGTTATAGTCTTTAAAAAAGAAAAATCCACCAACAATAATTAAAATAAGAATCAGCAATAGTAATTTGGATTTCATGACGAGCCCCTGTAAATAGTTAAACTTTCAAATAGATTAAAAAAGCAATGATAATTAGAAAATACTAACCAGTAGCCTAAAAATTTTGTTACTAAACAAACTTATAATGCTTAATTGAGGAATATATTTTTAAAACTTTTTATAAAAATAATTATGAACTATAAAATACAAAGAAGAGACTTTTAGATAGTAGACTTAATTTACATGGACTGATCGAGTTCTTTAATAGATGTTATGCCCATGTAATGTTATTAGATTATATCTTTTTTTATACAATTTGCGAAGAATTATCATCGGTAATTTTTTATTGGTATTGCTCACAATGCTTATTTTTAAATTTGATTTTTTAGTTTAAAAATTACCTAGATAATGACTTCAAAACATTCAAGTTGAGCCGGTTCAAAATAGATATCTGCGTTATTTGGACGGCTATCTGTATTACGGTGAGTATGTTTGAAATGAGCAGAATTAACCCAATTTTCAAAATCTTGTTTTGATTCCCATTCGGCATATGATGAAAACAATGTGTAATCTTCATAAGTATTTCCTTTAAGGAAATAAAAACGATTAAAACCTTTCATCTCTTTTAAATGACTATCACGATTACGCCATATTTCAATAAAAGTGTCTTCACTACCTAACTTAATTTTAAAACGATTCATTACAATATACATCTAATACTCCTTTCATACACCATACACTCGACAAAAAAATAGCACGTGATAACACGTGCTACTTTAATCGATTTATCTAAAATTTATTGATTTTCTTCTGCTGAATTCAATAACTCCGCTAAGTTAGCTGTAGCTTCCTCAGCTGAAACAGTTGTTGGTTGAATTACATCATCAGATGGCATTGCGCGTTTACGCAAACGCTCTTTATGATATGCATAACCAGTACCAGCTGGAATTAAGCGACCAACAATAACGTTTTCTTTCAGGCCACGAAGTTCATCATTTTTACCAGCAACTGCTGCTTCAGTTAATACGCGAGTCGTTTCTTGGAACGATGCCGCAGAAATAAATGACTCAGTAGTAAGTGATGCTTTAGTAATACCAAGTAAATCATGCAAGTAAACAATTGGTTCTTTACCTTGTGCTTCAAGCTCACGATTAATAATCTTCAAGCGTGAAACTTCAAGTTGTTCACCATCAAGTAAACGAGAACCACCAGGATGAATAACAGTTGCTTTACGTAACATTTGACGAACAATAACTTCAATATGTTTATCGTTAATTTTTACACCTTGTAAACGATAAACTTCTTGAACTTCATTCACAATGTAACGAGTTACTGCATTAACACCTCGTAGACGTAAAATATCATGTGCTGATTCAGGACCATCAGAAATCACATCACCACGGCCAACTTGTTCGCCTTCGAATACGTTAAGTTGACGCCATTTTGGAATCATCTCTTCATATGGTTCACTACCATCTAGTGGAGTGATAATTAAGCGACGTTTACCTTTAGTTTCTTTACCGAATGAGATAATACCATCAATTTCAGCAAGAATTGCCGGCTCTTTAGGTTTACGAGCTTCAAATAAATCAGCAACTCGTGGTAAACCACCGGTGATATCTTTAGTACCTACAGATGCTTGTGGAATACGTGCAAGTGTATCACCAACATTAATTTCCGCACCATCTTCTAATTGTACTAATGCTTTACCTGGTAAGAAGTACTGCGCAAGCATTTCTGTACCTGCCACAAAGATATCATTACCTTTAGCATCAACAATTTTAATCGCTGGACGTAGATCTTTACCAACACCAGTACGTTCAGCTACATCTAAGATCACGATAGATGATAAACCTGTTAACTCATCGGTTTGACGAGTAATGGTTTGGCCATCGATCATATCAACAAAACGAACAAAACCTTTCGCTTCCGAAATAACTGGCATTGTATGCGGATCCCAGTTTGCTACCGTTTCACCAGCATCAACCGCTGCACCATTACCTTTAGTTAGAATCGAGCCATAAGGAACTTTATAAGTTTCTTTCATTCGACCTAATTCATCAATAATAGTTAATTCAGCATTACGTGAAGTAATAACTAGTTTCTGATCTGGATTAGTTACAAATTTAGCATTAGTCAGTTTAATACTACCTTTGTTTTTAACTTGAACACTAGATTCTGCTGCTGCTCGAGATGCCGCACCACCGATATGGAACGTACGCATGGTTAACTGTGTACCTGGCTCACCGATTGATTGAGCAGCGATAACACCGATTGCTTCACCTTTGTTCACTAAGTGACCACGAGCTAAGTCACGTCCATAACATTTCGCACAAACACCAAAATCAGTATCACACGAAACGACTGAACGAACTTTAACGCTATCTACAGATTCTTGTTCAAGTAGATCACAATAACTTTCATCAAGTAATGTATTGCGAGGGATTAAAATATCCGCACTACCTGGTTTTAATACGTCTTCAGCTGTTACACGACCTAATACACGTTCACGTAATGGTTCTTTAACATCACCACCTTCAATCACAGGTGTCATTACCACACCTTCTAACGTGCCACAGTCATCTTCAATAACAACTAAATCTTGAGCCACATCAACTAAACGACGAGTTAAATAACCTGAGTTCGCTGTTTTCAATGCGGTATCAGCAAGACCTTTACGCGCACCATGGGTCGAGATAAAGTATTGAAGTACGTTTAATCCTTCACGGAAGTTTGCCGTAATTGGTGTTTCGATGATTGAACCATCTGGTTTAGCCATCAAACCACGCATACCCGCTAACTGACGAATCTGAGCTGCAGAACCACGAGCACCAGAGTCGGCCATCATATAGATGCTATTAAATGAAGATTGAACTTCTTCTTCCCCTTCACGGTTAATCACTTTTTCAGTTGATAAGTTATCCATCATCGCTTTAGCAACACGCTCATTAGCTGCTGCCCAAATATCGATAACTTTGTTATAACGTTCACCTGCAGTTACTAAACCTGATTGGAACTGTTCTTGAATTTCCGCAACTTCGATTTCAGCTTCATTGATAATTTGTAATTTCTTAGCAGGAATTTCCATATCATCAATACCAACCGATACACCAGAACGAGCTGCATAAGCAAAGCCGGTATACATAACTTGGTCTGCTAAAATGACAGTTTCTTTCATGCCTAATTGGCGATAACAAATATTTAAAATTCGTGAAATCGCTTTTTTACCAAGCGGTTGATTGATAACTGAGAAGCTCATACCTTTAGGCATAATTAACCATAAGATAGCACGACCAACAGTAGTATCAATTACAGAAGTTGTATCTTCCCACTCGCCAATGCTGTTACGATGACTTTCAGTTATACGTACTTTAACTTTAGCATGTAATTCAACTAGACCTAAACGATACAGTTTTTCTGCTTCTTTAGGACCAGTTAATACCATGCCTTCACCTTTAGCATTGACTTTATCACGAGTCATATAGTAAAGACCTAATACCACGTCCTGAGATGGAACGATAATAGGTTCACCACTTGCTGGTGAAAGAATATTGTTGGTTGACATCATTAACGCACGCGCTTCTAATTGTGCTTCTAACGTTAATGGAACGTGAACCGCCATTTGGTCACCATCGAAGTCAGCATTAAATGCCGCACAAACTAATGGGTGCAATTGGATCGCTTTACCTTCAATTAGGATAGGTTCAAACGCCTGAATACCAAGTCTGTGAAGTGTTGGTGCACGGTTTAATAATACCGGATGTTCACGAATAACCTCATCTAAGATATCCCAAACAATTGCATCTTCACGTTCAACCATCTTCTTAGCAGCTTTAATGGTTGTTGCATAACCACGACGTTCTAATTTACCGTAGATAAATGGTTTAAATAGCTCAAGAGCCATTTTCTTCGGTAAACCACATTGATGTAAACGTAAGTATGGACCAACAGTAATTACTGAACGGCCTGAATAGTCTACACGTTTACCTAATAGGTTTTGACGGAAACGACCTTGCTTACCTTTAATCATATCGGCAAGTGATTTTAATGGTCGTTTGTTCGAACCAGTGATTGCACGACCACGACGACCATTATCTAATAATGCGTCTACAGATTCTTGTAGCATACGTTTTTCGTTACGTACAATAATATCTGGTGCAGCTAAATCTAATAAACGTTTTAAACGATTATTACGGTTGATAACACGACGATATAAATCATTTAAGTCTGATGTTGCAAAACGACCGCCATCAAGTGGTACTAATGGTCGTAAATCTGGTGGCAACACAGGTAACACATTTAAGATCATCCATTCAGGCTTATTTTCTGATTGGATAAATGCTTCAATAATCTTAATTCTTTTGGTTAACTTTTTACGTTTTGTTTCAGAATTAGTGGTTGAGAGTTCATCACGTAATGCTTCACATTCAGCTTGAACATCAATATTACGTAATAATTCTTGAATAGCTTCTGCACCCATGCGTGCATCAAACTCATCACCGAACTCTTCTAACGCATCTAAATACTGTTCTTCAGTTAAGATTTGTCCACGATCTAAATTTGTCATGCCACCATCAAGAACCATAAATGATTCAAAATAAAGTACACGTTCAATATCACGAAGTGGCATATCAAGTAATAAACCAATACGAGATGGTAATGATTTTAAAAACCAAATATGTGCAGTTGGTGATGCAAGTTCAATGTGGCCCATACGTTCACGACGTACTTTCGCTTGTGTGACTTCTACACCACATTTTTCACAAATAACACCACGGTGTTTTAAACGTTTATATTTTCCACACAAACATTCATAATCTTTAACTGGCCCGAAAATACGCGCACAAAACAATCCATCACGTTCAGGTTTAAACGTACGATAGTTAATTGTTTCAGGTTTTTTAACTTCACCAAAAGACCATGAACGAATCATATCAGGAGAGGCAAGGCCTATCTTGATAGCATCAAAATCTTCAGTTTTTGTTTGTGCTTTTAGAAACTTTAGTAAGTCTTTCACAATTGACTCCTATGGAGTTAAACCAATTAGATAACTTATCATTACTGATAAGTTATCCCTATAAATAGAAATCATTTTAGTTAGCTAAGATTACTCTTCATCTAACTCGATATTAATACCTAACGAACGAATCTCTTTTAACAATACGTTAAATGATTCAGGGATCGCAGGTTCCATACGATGATCACCATCTACAATATTTTTATACATCTTAGTACGACCGTTCACATCATCTGATTTAACAGTTAACATTTCTTGTAAGGTATAAGCTGCACCATATGCTTCAAGTGCCCATACTTCCATCTCACCGAAACGTTGACCACCAAATTGAGCTTTACCACCCAATGGTTGTTGAGTAACCAGACTATATGAACCTGTAGAACGGGCATGCATCTTATCATCAACTAAGTGATTCAATTTCAACATGTACATATAACCTACAGTTACTGGACGTTCAAATTGTTCACCGGTACGTCCATCATACAAGGTAATTTGACCTGAAGTTGGTAAATCACCAAGTTCAAGTAATGCTTTAATTTCTTGCTCTTTTGCACCATCAAATACCGGTGTTGCAAGTGGCATACCATTACGTAAATTTTGCGCCAATGTCATCACTTCCTGATCGGTAAATTCAGCAACATTTACTTTTTGTGCTGCACCTAAACCAAGGTCATAAGCTTTTTGGATGAAATCACGTAATTTAGCTAACTCTTGCTGTTCTTTTAGCATTGCATCGATCTTCTGACCAATACCTTTCGCTGCCATACCCAAGTGAGTTTCTAAAATCTGACCGATATTCATACGAGAAGGAACACCAAGAGGATTCAATACGATATCTACTGGGCGACCTTTATCATCATATGGCATATCTTCAATTGGGTTGATTTTAGAGATAACCCCTTTGTTACCATGACGACCAGCCATCTTATCACCAGGCTGAATTTGACGTTTAACAGCTAAGTAAACTTTAACGATTTTGAGTACACCAGGTTGTAAATCATCACCTTGAGTGATCTTCATTCGTTTAGCTTCAAGTTTTTTGTTAAACTCAGTTTTAATTTCTTCGTGTTGTTCAGCTAGTTGCTCTAATTGAGCTTGCTTACTTTCATCGGCAATACCAATTGTTAACCATTTTTCACGTGGTAATGCATCTAATTTTTCTGCTTTAATGCCACCAGAAATCAATACATCACGAATACGAGCAAATAATGCTGCTTCAAGGATTTTAAGTTCTTCTGTTAAGTCTTTGCGAACTTGTTTAAGTTGCATCTCTTCAATTTCAAGTGCACGTTTATCTTTCTGTACACCATCACGAGTAAAGACTTGAACATCAATAACTGTACCTGAAACACCATTTGGTACACGAAGTGAAGTATCTTTAACATCTGACGCTTTTTCACCAAAAATAGCGCGTAGTAATTTTTCTTCTGGAGTTAATTGTGTTTCACCTTTTGGTGTTACTTTACCAACCAGAATATCGCCACCTTTAACTTCAGCACCAATATAAACAATACCTGATTCATCTAGTTTAGAAAGAGCCGCTTCACCAACATTTGGAATATCTGCGGTAATTTCTTCTGCACCTAGTTTAGTATCACGAGATACACAAGATAATTCTTGAATATGAATCGAAGTGAAACGGTCATCTTGTACCACTTTCTCAGAAACTAAAATAGAATCCTCAAAGTTATAACCATTCCATGGCATGAATGCCACACGCATGTTTTGACCTAAAGCCAACTCACCTAAGTCAGTTGATGGGCCATCCGCAAGAACATCACCGCGCTCAACTTTTTCACCTAATTCCACACATGGAATTTGGTTAATACATGTATTTTGGTTTGAACGGGTATATTTAGTTAAATTATAAATGTCAATCCCTGTTTCACCAGCATACATTTCATCATCGTTAACATTAATTACAATGCGTGATGCATCAACATATTGTACTGTACCACCACGACGAGCAACTGCAGTTACACCTGAGTCAACCGCTACTGCACGTTCCATACCTGTACCAACAAATGGTTTTTCTGCTTTTAACGTTGGTACCGCTTGACGTTGCATGTTTGCACCCATCAATGCACGGTTCGCATCGTCATGTTCTAAGAATGGAATTAATGAAGCACCAACCGATACGATTTGTTGTGTTGATACGTCCATATAATGAACTTGTTCAGGACTATATAAACCAGACTCACCATTTAAACGACAAGTCACTAAATCTTCTTTAAAACGACCATCGTCATCAAGATTTGAGTTAGCCTGAGCAATAACAAATTCACTTTCGTCGATTGCTGATAAATAGTTAATTTCATCAGTCACCACACCATCGATTACTCGGCGATATGGAGTCTCAAGGAATCCATACTCATTAGTACGAGAATAAACCGCTAATGAGTTAATCAAACCGATGTTTGGACCTTCCGGTGTTTCAATCGGACATACACGACCATAATGGGTAGGATGTACGTCACGTACTTCAAAACCTGCTCGTTCACGGGTTAAACCACCTGGACCTAATGCAGAAATACGACGTTTATGCGTAATTTCAGATAATGGATTATTTTGATCCATAAACTGAGATAATTGGCTTGAACCAAAGAATTCGCGGATAGCCGCTGAAATTGGTTTAGCATTAATCATATCTTGTGGCATTAGTGAATCTAGATCACCTAATGATAAACGTTCTTTTACAGCACGCTCTACACGCACTAAACCAATACGGAATTGGTTTTCTGCCATTTCACCAACACTACGGATACGACGGTTACCTAAGTGGTCGATATCATCGACTTCACCGTGACCATTACGAATGCTGATCAATTTCTTCATTACATCAACGATATCAGTTTTAGTTAAGACACTTTCGCCTTCAATATCGTCACGTCCTAAAGAACGATTAAACTTCATACGACCTACTGCTGATAAGTCATAACGCTCATCAGAGAAGAATAAGTTATCAAATAAAGCTTCAGCTGCTTCTTTTGTTGGCGGCTCGCCAGGACGCATCATTCGATAAATTTCAACTAATGCACCTAGTCGATCTCGAGTAGAGTCAACATTTAAGGTTTCAGAAATAAATGCACCATGATCTAAATCATTAGTGAATAATGTTTCAATTTTCTTATAGCCAGCATTAGTTAATTCAAGCAATAGCTCTAGTGAAATTGGTGTATTAGCAAAAGCAACAACTTCACCTGTTTCTTGATTTACATAATTTTTCGCTAATACTTTATTAACAATATACTCAACTGGAACATCGATCTTAGTTACTTTATCTTTTTCAAGTTCACGAATATGACGAGCTGTAATACGACGACCTTTCTCTGCGTAAACTTTGCCTTTTGATTCAATATCAAATAACGCTGTTTCACCACGTAAACGCTCTGGCACAAGATCCATTTTTAATTTTGATTTGCCCACTTCGAAAATAGTTTTTTCGAAGAACATATCTAAAATTTCTTCAGTTTCATAACCTAACGCACGCAAAATGATTGTTGCAGGAAGTTTACGACGACGGTCAATACGAGCAAAAAGATTATCTTTTGGATCAAATTCGAAATCAAGCCAAGAGCCACGATAAGGAATAATCCGAGCATTGTATAAAACTTTACCAGAAGAGTGTGTTTTACCTTTATCACTATCAAAGAACACACCTGGACTACGGTGTAATTGTGAAACGATAACACGTTCTGTACCGTTAATCACAAACGTACCATTGTCAGTCATTAAAGGAATTTCGCCCATGTAGACGTCTTGCTCTTTAATATCTTTAACTGTTCCTTCTGGCGCATCTTTATCATAAATAACTAAACGTAATTTAACGCGCAATGGTGCTGAGTAAGTGATCCCTCTAATTTGACATTCTTTTACATCAAATACAGGTTCGCCCATCTTAAAGCTCACATATTGTAACTCAGCGCTACCACTATAACTTTTTATCGGAAATATTGAACGAAAAGCGGCTTCTAATCCATATTGACCTTCAGGGTCTTGCTCAATAAACTTCTGGAACGAATCAAGTTGAATAGAAAGAAGATACGGTATATCCAAGACTTGTGGACGCTTACCAAAATTCTTACGAATTCGTTTTTTCTCGGTATAAGAGTAAACCATTAGTTCCTCAACTTGCTTATCTGCTATTTTAGCATGATTAAATATTCATCAGGGTACTACGAAATAATAACGCCTGACACCTCATCGAAAATATCTATAAATATCAATTGATTAGGCTTAATAAATATATTATTTCTTTATTACTTTTTATTGATAATCTTCAAATAAAATTCTTTGACTTATTACAGCGCAAAAAGGCTGGAGGTATAAAACCCCCAGCCAATTAGCTTGTTATCGATAAACTTACTTAAGTTCGACAACTGCACCAGATTCTTCAAGTGCTTTTTTAAGTTCATCTGCGTCAGCTTTACTAACACCTTCTTTAACAGTTGCTGGAGCTGATTCAACAAGGTCTTTAGCTTCTTTTAAGCCTAAACCAGTTGCACCACGAACTGCTTTGATAACAGCTACTTTGTTAGCACCAACATCTTTTAAGATTACATCAAATTCAGTTTTTTCTTCTGCTGCTTCAGCTGGACCAGCTGCTGCAACTGCTACAGCTGCTGCTGCAGAAACGCCAAATTTTTCTTCCATCATAGATACAAGTTCAACAACATCCATTACAGACATTTCAGCAACTGCATCTAAAATTTGTTCTTTAGTGATAGACATAATATAGTTTCCCAAATTTACATTTTTTTAATTAATAAAATTCACAATCATACTACTATTAAGCAGCTTCTTTTTGATCGCGAACCGCTGCAAGAGTACGAACCAATTTGCCAGCTGCGGCTTCTTTCATGGTTGACATCAAGCGAGCTAATGCTTCTTCATAAGTAGGTAATGTTGCTAAGCGATCAATGTTCGCTGCAGTAATCAACTCACCTTCAAAGGCTGCGGCTTTAATCTCAAAATTATCATTTTCTTTTGCAAACGCTTTAAAAATACGCGCTGCAGCACCTGGGTGCTCATTTGAAAACGCAATTAGAGTTGGACCAACAAACGTATCTTTTAAGCACTCGTATTGAGTTCCCTCAACAACACGGCGTAATAAGGTGTTACGAACAACACGCATATAAACACCAGCTTCACGAGCAGATTTACGTAATGCAGTCATTTTTTCTACAGTTACGCCACGAGAATCAGCAACAACTGCAGATAGCGCACCTTTGGCTATTTCATTAACTTCAGCAACAATTTCTTGTTTATTTTGAAGATTTAGTGCCATTGGTATTGCTCCTGGATTAAACTAGGCAAAGCCTAGAATTACTTTAACTAACTACAAATGTAGCTAGCACAATCACGATGAGCAGAATTCCTGTATTATATCTTATCAGGTTCTGTCACCGTCTACGTAGGAAAATTAAGTAATTAAATATCAATTACACCTACGGTCTTGGACGGGGTCTGGTTAAGGCCAGACACCAACCGATTCTTTGTTCAATTATTAATTAAACAGATGCATTTAAAGTTGCTTGATCGATAGCAACACCAGCGCCCATTGTAGTAGAAAGATTAACTTTCTTCACAAATACACCTTTTGAAGATGCTGGTTTTGCACGTTTTAAAGCAACAAGTAATGCTTCTAAATTCTCTTTAAGTTTATCTGCATCAAAATCAGCTTTACCGATAGTAGTATGGATAATACCATTTTTATCATTACGGTAGCGGATTTGACCTGCTTTAGCATTTTTAACAGCTTCAGCAACATTAGGTGTTACAGTACCAACTTTAGGGTTTGGCATTAAGCCACGAGGTCCTAAAATTTGACCTAATTGACCAACAACACGCATAGCGTCTGGAGATGCGATAACAACGTCAAAGTTCATTTCGCCTTTTTTGATTTGATCTGCTAGATCATCCATGCCAACTAATTCAGCACCAGCTTCTTTAGCAGCATCAGCGTTTGCACCTTGAGTAAATACAGCAACACGAACACTACGTCCTGTACCATGAGGAAGAACGATAGCACCACGTACATTTTGATCTGATTTACGTGAATCGATACCTAAATTAACAGCAACATCAACGCTTTCAGTAAATTTAGCTGTAGCAAGTTCTTTTAATAAAGCGATTGCTTCATTGATATCATATAATTTAGTTGCGTTTACTTTTTCGCGGATAAGTTTAGCTTTTTTAGATAATTTAGCCATGAATTAACCCTCCACTTCCAAGCCCATTGAACGTGCAGTTCCTTCGATAGAACGCATCATCGTTTCAATGGTTGCACCATTCATATCAGCAGCTTTTAATTCAGCGATTTCGCGAATTTGAGCGCTAGTTACTTTACCGACTTTTTTCTTATTCGGTTCACCAGAACCAGACTTGATTTTAGCCGCTTTCTTTAATAATACTGCAGCAGGAGGAGTCTTAGTTACAAAAGTGAATGAACGGTCAGAATATACAGTAATAACTACTGGAATAGGTAAACCTTTTTCCATGCTTTCTGTTTTAGCGTTAAATGCTTTACAGAATTCCATAATATTCACACCGTGTTGACCAAGTGCTGGACCAACTGGTGGACTAGGATTTGCTGCACCAGCTGCAACTTGCAACTTGATGTAGGCTTGTACTTTTTTTGCCATTTTAGTTTCCTTCTCTCGGGTGCAAACGCCTCTATTAATAATAGTTATTAATAAATAGACAGCTCCCCTAAGTTAAATGAGGGCGAAATTATCCTACAACTAATACAAAAATGCAACATTTATTTGTTGAAGGATAAAACAAAAGCAGAGTTCATTACTCTGCTTTTATATACAATAAAAAATATTAAAAAGTTTTACAGTACGTCGATAGCGTTAAGTTCTTTAAATGCAAGTTCTAAACGAGCAACTAAAGATTCTTGTCCTTTACGTAACCATACACGAGGATCGTAATATTTTTTATTCGGCGCATCAATACCTTCAGGGTTACCTAATTGACCTTGAAGATAAGCTTCATTCGCTTTGTAGTAATCTAAAACACCAGCCCAGTTTGCCCATTGAGTATCAGTATCGATATTCATTTTAACAACACCATAGCTAACTGCTTCTGCAATTTCTTCTTGAGTTGAACCTGAACCACCATGGAAAACGAAGTTTAATGATTTAGCTGGTAAATTAAATTTCTCAGATACATATTTTTGAGAATTATCTAGAATTTTTGGCGTTAATTTCACATTACCTGGTTTGTAAACACCGTGAACATTACCGAATGATGCAGCAATAGTAAAACGTGGGCTAATTTCGCTTAAACGCTCATAAGCATAAGCAACATCTTCTGGTTGTGTATATAACGCAGAACTATCCATATGGCTATTATCTACACCATCTTCTTCACCACCAGTACAACCTAGTTCTAACTCTAATGTCATTTTCATCGCAGACATACGAGCAAGGTATTGACAACAAATATCAATATTATCTTTTAATGTTTCTTCAGAAAGATCGATCATATGAGAAGAGAATAAAGGTTTACCTGTTTTAGCAAAGTGAGCTTCACCAGCATCAAGTAATCCATCAACCCATGGAAGAAGTTTTTTAGCACAGTGGTCGGTATGAAGAATAACTGGTACACCGTATTTTTCAGCCATAAGATGAACATGTTTAGCACCTGAAACCGCACCTAAAACTGCAGCTTCTTGTCCATCTAATTTTAAGCCTTTACCAGCGATAAATTGAGCACCGCCATTAGAAAATTGAACAATTACTGCTGAACCAACTTTAGCTGCCGTTTCAATTACTGCGTTAATTGTATTTGTATCAACACAGTTAACAGCAGGTAAAGCAAAATTATTCTCACGCGCAATTTGAAAAACTTTTTGAACATCATCACCAGTAACAACACCAGGTTTAACGACATCAGAAATCTTTGTAGCCATTTTAATTCCTATAGATTTATTTATATAAAAAGCAAAGGATGAGTAATTGGCTCATCCTTCTTATCGAAATAGAATATTAAGCTTTTGCTCTCTCTTCTAACATTGCAACAGCTGGTAGTTTTTTACCTTCAACAAACTCAAGGAATGCACCACCACCAGTAGAAATATAAGAAATTTTATCTTCAATACCAAATAAGTCAATTGCAGCTAATGTATCACCGCCACCAGCGATTGAGAAACCTTGGCTATCGGCAATTGCTTTAGCAACAATTTCAGTACCACGACGGAAATTAGGGAACTCAAATACGCCAACAGGACCATTCCATAAAATAGTTTTTGCGTTTTTGATAATTTCAGCTAACACTTCTGCTGATTGGTCGCCTAAATCAAGAATTTGTTCATTTTCTTTCACATCTTTAACTGATTTTTCAGTTGCAGTAGCTGTTTCGCTAAATTCAGTTGCTACACGAACATCGGTAGGAACAGGAATTTGACAGTTAGTCATTAATTTTTTAGCTTCAGGAATTAAATCAGCTTCATAAAGTGATTTACCAACATTATAGCCTTCTGCAGCGATGAATGTATTTGCGATACCACCGCCAACAATAATTTGGTCAGCAATTTTTGATAAAGAATCAAGAACAGTTAGTTTAGTTGATACTTTAGAACCAGCAACAATCGCAACCATTGGACGAGCTGGATTATCAAGTGCTTTACCTAAAGCATCAAGTTCAGCTGCTAATAATGGACCAGCACAAGCAACTGGAGCAAACTTACCAGCACCGTGAGTAGAAGCTTGAGCACGGTGAGCAGTACCAAACGCATCCATTACATAAATGTCGCAAAGTGCTGCATATTTTTTAGATAAGGTTTCATCATCTTTACCTTCACCTACGTTAAAACGTACGTTTTCAAGAACAACAAGTTCACCTTCGTTAACATCAACACCATCAAGGTAATCTTTAACTAAACGAACAGGGAAAGAAACATGTTCTTTTAAGTAATCAACTACTGGTTGTAAAGAGAATTCCGGGTTATATTCGCCTTCAGTTGGTCGGCCAATATGAGAAGTAACCATTACTTTAGCACCTTTTTTAATGGCTTCTTCAATAGTAGGTAATGATGCTTTAATTCGCGCATCTGAAGTAACCTTACCATTTTTAACCGGCACATTAAGATCTGAGCGAATAAATAAACGTTTCCCTTTTAGATCAAGATCTTGCATTCTAATGATAGACATGAGACTTCCTCTTATAAATATAAAAACAATAAAATTTTTGCTATTCTAACATAAAATTTCTAATTAGGTTACAATCAATATCGGTTATATAGTAAACATTTACTCGAAATTAGTGATTTATATTTTTTATAGTAAATTTTTTTATGTAACAGCATTGACAATGGAAAGAAAATCAGGCATATTTCCCCGCCTTATTAATATGTATTTTTATTTAAACTTGGGAGTTGACTTTGGCTAATATCAAATCAGCTAAAAAGCGTGCGGTTCAATCCGAAAAACGTCGTAAACATAATGCTAGTAACCGTTCAATGATGCGTACTTATGTTAAAAAAGTTTACGCAGCTGTTGCAGCTGGTGATAAACAAACAGCTGAAGTAGCATTCAAAGACATGCAAGCAGTTGTTGACCGTCAAGCGGCTCGTGGTCTAATCCACAGAAACAAAGCAGCACGTCATAAAGCGAATTTAATTAAACAGATTAAAGCATTAGCTTAATTTTCTAATCTGTTGACAATAGAGTTAAAGAAAATTAAAAAAAGTGGTGTAAGCCACTTTTTTTATTTATATACTGTTATTTAAATTTATATGAATAAAAGAAAAGAGAGCATATTGTGGTTCAACGTGATTATGTAAGAAAAAAGAGCCAATCAAAATCAAAGGCTAAAAAAAATAAGTCACGGATATTACCATCTTTAATGATAGTTCTTGCGATTATCATTATTGGTTTGTTTTCTACTATTTTATATTTGCTTTCAACAAATCATCCAGAAAAACCGATTGAACGTCCGAAAGTAAAAACCGAGTCACCGGTAGCAACTCTACCTGAACAACCACAAGAACGTTGGACCTATCTTAAAGAATTAGAAACACCAAATGCGAGTAGTGGAACCAATTCCGCTGCAAAAGAAAGACAACAAATCTTAGACAGTTTTATCAATAATTCTTCTACGACACCTACTACATCAACAAATGCTGAAAATAGTAAATGGTTACTACAGTGTGGTGCATTTAAAGAAAAAACAAATGCAGACACATTAAAAGCATCCCTAGCAATGACTGGTACTAGTGGTAATATAACCTTGAGTCAACAGTTATATCGAGTTACTGTTGGTCCATATACAAACAAAACTGATGCACAAAAAGTATTAAACACATTAAAAAATAATGGGATAAATAATTGCATTATTTCTAACTAAGTGAAGGTATATTATGGGTATACTTAAGCATATGCAGTCATTTTTAGTAATGTTATGGGTTCGAATAAATCATGATAGATTAACTACTTCGGCAGCAGAACTAGCTTATACAACCATACTTGCACTAGTCCCTCTGATTACAGTTATTTTTTCATTACTCTCAGCATTCCCTATGTTTGACGAAGTAAGTCTGTCATTAAAACAACTCATTTATAGTAATCTCGTTCCCACTGCTAGTGATACTATCCAAAATTATCTTGAGCAATTTATCGCCAATACAAAAAAAATGACCTTGGTTGGCATTATCGGTTTAATAGTAACATCGCTATTACTGATTAACTCTATTAATAACGTACTTAATCGTATCTGGCGAACCAAACGAAAACGCTCTTTCATGTATAACTTAACTATGTATTGGACCATTTTGACTTTAGGCCCTATTTTAGTTGGCTCAAGTGTTGCTGTAAGCTCTTATATATTTTCACTAAAGTGGTTATCCGATGCTGCTAGTGGCGATGTACTACTAAGTACTTTGCCATTTATTATATCTATTGTCGGGTTTTGGTTACTCTACAGCATTATACCTACCGAATCAGTACCATTTAAAGAAGCCGTAATCGGTGCATTAGTTGCTGCGATATTATTTGAAATTGGTAAACGTGCTTTTGCGCTGTACGTAACATCATTTCCTACTTATCAACTTATTTATGGTGTAGTGTCCTCAATTCCTATTATGCTAGTTTGGATCTATTGTTCTTGGTGTATTGTCTTATTTGGTGCTGAATTTGCAGCAACACTCAACGACTACAATAGACAGAGCAAAGACCACTTAAAACATTCATCCCAATCGGAGTAATATAAAAATGATTGCCTTAATCCAACGAGTAAAACACGCTTCAGTTGCTGTAAATAACCAAATTATTGGCGAAATAGATCAGGGATTATTGGTTTTACTTGGTGTTGAACAAGGCGATAATGAACAAAAAGCGATCCGTTTAAGTGAAAAAGTGCTGGGCTATCGTATTTTCAGTGACAATGATGGCAAAATGAATCTCAATGTTCAACAAATTAATGGCAAACTATTGATTGTTTCTCAGTTTACACTAGCCGCTGATACTCAAAAAGGTATGCGGCCAAGTTTTACAAAAGGGGCTTCGCCAGATATGGCCAATGAACTTTACCAATTTTTTGTCAAACAGTGCCAACAGCATATTGAAACACAAACAGGGCAATTTGCAGCCGATATGCAAGTAGAGCTGATTAATGATGGCCCAGTAACATTTTGGCTACAAGTTTAACCATTCAGTCTTAAAGGAACGATCTTCTAAATTTTTTAAATAAATATAACTCACTTATTTAATTTTATTCAGCCATTTTAATACCAATCCTTGGTGAGTAAGGCCCCAATTATTTAATTTATTTTCATAGAACTGCTTTAATTCGTCCCATTTGTAGTAAGGATAATTGTTGGTTTTTAAAGGTAAATGGACTTCTCGCTCATTTAGCATCACTTTAACTAATATAGGCTGATCAACTTGTTCACTTCTATAAAATATCCATTGAATGTTGGCTGCCATTGGAATAATTTTATCGGCTTGCCAAACATAAGGATAATCAGTTACAGGATTTGCTACTGTATTGGTACCTTCAATTTCCATCAATGTCGCTAAAGGTGATACAGTTTCGGCATGAGCAAAGCGTAAATTAGCATCAATATCATTATTAGCTATCGCGTTATCAGCTGTTGTTAACATATCTAATAATAATGGCGCAGCAATCTTAATTTGGATGCCATTACTATCAAAAGCAGGACCAATTTGTAAATAATTTTTTGCCGTAACAACAGTACTAAACCATAATAACTGATCTTTAGTGAAGTAACCGCTAAAATCAAGATGATTATCGGCTAATACTGGCGGTGAAAAGGATAATAATTCTTGATAAAGTTGATAAACAGCAAGCACAAAATTTTGCGTTTTAACTATAGACTTTTCTGATAGCGAGATACCATTATTCAATTGATGAATAAAATCAGATGTGAAGATCAAACTTGCGATATTTTTACTCATCTCTACTGATTTAGTATCATTTTCTAATGATTTTAGTGTATTTTTAATTATTCTATTTTTCTTATATTTAGCATAAGCAGGTGAATATTCAAAAAAACGTAACAACGTTTGCTGATCTTCTGGTTGTTGATTAACGTTTAGATTAAGATATTTGGTTTTGAATGTATTAATAAAGATTTCAGCCGTTTCTTTAGCCCGTGGAGAAGTTGATGAAATAACCGCTATTTTTTGACCTTTAAACACTGTTGGATTATTCGTTAACATCCGTTGACTAATTAAACTTATATCTTTTCGTCCAAGATCACTAAGCTCACCATAGTGATTTTTATTAAGTTCTCTAATAGTAATAATCTGCGTTAATAATAATTTCCCTTTTTCAGTTAGTTGATTATTTTTTTCCGCCAAAACTAAAATATTATAAGCAATATCTTCATATTTAGCTTTACTGATATAACGAGAACCATGACGACCAATATGATCAATATAAAACGCTTGATACCCACTAGGAGCAGGAGTAAGGGATTGTCTTGCATTATATTGATATGCAGTCTTTGAACCTGAAATCATCGTTTCAGCAAAACTCAATGGCGTAAAAAGCGTAAGCATAATAGCTAACATCTGATTTGCAGGCTGAATAATAAAAAAATTTTTTATAAAAGACATAATTACCCCTAACTATAATTAATAATATAAGAGCAAAATAGCAGACCAATATTTTTAAGCTAATTGTATAACATTAATAACATTATTTAACTGAAGATTATGCAATTATTTTAATAACACTCTTTCAATTTTTAAAAAAAAGATTATCTTATTATATATTTTATCCAACTAATTTAATTGAATTAAAACATAATGAAATTATATGGCCTTTCTGGTACTAAAATTAGTAGTGCATTTATTTCGTCATGCATTAATACTCCTTATAACACAACTCGTTTTCTTAAAGATTTGATTGCCGGAATAACTGTTGGCATTATTGCTATTCCGCTAGCTATGGCGTTAGCTATAGCAAGTGGTGTTGCACCTCAACATGGGCTATATACAGCGATTATTGCTGGTTTCGTGATAGCACTTACAGGCGGTTCACGCTTCAGCGTTTCCGGTCCAACGGCAGCTTTTGTGGTAATTTTATACCCGGTCTCGATACAATTTGGTTTATCGGGCCTATTAATTGCCACCTTACTTTCAGGCATATTTTTAATATTAATGGGTATAATTAGATTAGGCCGCTTAATAGAATATATTCCTCTACCGGTAGTATTAGGTTTTACCTCTGGTATTGCAATAACAATTGCAACGATGCAAATTAAAGATTTTTTCGGTTTAACACTGGAACATATGCCTGAAAGCTATATCAATAAAGTTATTGAATTAGTGAAGACATTGCCAACGATTAATATCGCCGATACATCTGTGGGATTAATCACACTTGTTGTACTAATCATTTGGCCAAAATTTCGAATGAAAATCTCTGGCCATTTACCAGCATTAGTCGCAGGTGTATTAACAATGTTAATCTTCAATCAATTTGGATATCAAATAGAAACAATTGGCTCACGATTTACTTATACATTGGCAGATAATACTACTGGTCATGGTATTCCGCCAGTTTTACCAGAATTTATCTTACCATGGGAACATGCTAATTTTACTTGGGATTGGGCAACATTAAGTGCTTTAATTCCAATCTCAATTACTATGGCAATGTTATGTGCTATTGAATCACTACTTTGTGCCGTAGTTTTAGATGAGATGACACATACTAAACATCATTCGAATAGTGAATTGATTGGCCAAGGTCTAGGTAATATTATCGCCCCATTTTTTGGTGGAATTTCAGCAACAGCAGCTATTGCACGTTCAGCAGCAAATGTAAAAGCCGGAGCGACTTCACCTATTGCAGCAGTATTGCATGCGTTAATTGTTTTATTGGCCCTCATCTGTTTTGCACCACTATTATCCTTTATTCCCTTATCAGCAATGGCCGCACTATTATTAATTGTTGCATGGAATATGAGTGCCGTGCAGCGAGTTATTTATATTATTAAACGTGCCCCTAAAGATGATATTATAATCATGCTTATTTGCATGTCACTGACTGTATTATTCGATATGGTTATCGCTATAACAATTGGTATTGTATTAGCTTCTATCTTATTTATGCGTCGTATTGCAAGAATGACTCGTTTGGTCGAATTAAGTCATGGAAATGAGAAAACATTAGTACTACGTATTAGTGGTCCATTGTTCTTTGCCGCTGCTGAGCGTACCTTTTTAGAGTTATACCAAAAAATTAATGGTTATCAACATATCGTTTTACAGTGGGATGCAGTACCTATTCTTGATGCAGGTGGTTTAAATGCGCTTATTCACTTTATTGATGAATTACCTGCGCAAGTGGATCTCTCAATTTGCGAATTACAATTTCAACCATTAAAAACTTTAGCCCGCGCAAAAATTGTACCAATTCCAAACAAATTAATGTTTTATTCAACTTTAGATGAAGCACTGAAAGATAAAATTTAAATGCGAAATTCGTTTTATTATATTGCTTAAATACTATACTTAGTGAAAACATAGTATCTGATTTTCACTAAGTATTTTGCATCACCTATATACCTTGTCCTTTTCCAAAATAATATAAGTAAAAGTTAGCCTTGCAAGATAGTACTTGTTTAATTCTTTACATTAACAACAAAAATAGGAAATTAATATGACAACTAATAAAAACACTATTCAAGATGTTAAGCATAAAGCGAATTGGTTTATTGTAATTGGTGTGATTTTAATTGTTCTCGGTTGCTTGGCATTGGGTTATCAATTCATGGCTACCGTTTTTTCTGTTTATTTTATCGGGTCACTGCTGTTAATCGCCGGCATCATTCAAGTTATACACGCATTTAATATCAAAGGTTTTGGCCAAACAGCCTTATGGGCAATCATGGGGATTTTATATATCTTTATTGGAGGGATGGCTTTTTTCCAACCGATTACCGTCTCATCAGCACTAACTTTACTGATTTCATTATTATTGACTATTAGTGGATTTAGCCAAATTTTTGCAGCAATGAGTAATCGCAATATCCCTCGTTGGGGATGGGTAGTTTTTTCGGGAATTATTAACATCATTTTAGGGCTAATGCTAATAGCTGGTTGGCCATATGATAGTGTTTGGGTATTAGGAATGTTTTTAGGTATCGATCTAGTTTTCCAAGGTTTTGCCTATATTGCTATTGGTTTCGCATTAAAAAATCACTAAATAGCGATAGTTTATCTTATTGCTCACAACACAGCTTGTGAGCAAGCAAAATTCCGCAACATATCAAAAATAAAAATCTGATAATTAGCAATGGCTATTTATAACTTTTATTGGTTTTCGCTTTAACCTCACGCATTGATTGCAAAATTCGATGATAATTATCTAATCTTGATGGTGCGATAGCTCCTTCTGATACCGCTTTTTGTAATAGACACCCTGGTGTATCTAAGTGATTGCAATCTCTAAATTGGCAACCACCTAAATAATCATCAAACTCAACAAAACCACCAATAACTTGCTCTGGCTCTAAATGCCATAAACCGAATTCTCGGATTCCCGGCGAATCAATAATATCGCCACCATTAGGTAAATGGTAAAGTCGAGTTGAAGTTGTGGTATGTTGGCCAAGACCCGATATCTCAGAGACCTCACCAGTTAACGTCGCTTGATCATGAGGTAATAGCAAATTAATGATACTTGATTTGCCCACACCAGATTGGCCAACCAATATCGATATTTTGTCATCCAGCACCTTTTGTAAAGGTTCAATACCCTGCTGTGATAGACATGAAACATATAAAACTTGATAACCAATTTTAGTGTAAATTTGTAACTGCTGCTCAATTTCCTGTTTTTTGTGCTTATTAAGCAAATCAATTTTATTTAATACGATAATTGGGGTAATTTTAGTCGCTTCACATGCAACCAAATAACGATCGATGATATTAAATGATAATTCAGGTAATACCGCAGAAATAATAACAATTTGATCGACATTTGCAGCAACAGGCTTAACGCCATCATAAAAATCAGGTCGCACTAATTCAGAATGGCGCGGATGAACAGCTTCAATAATACCATTAGTATTTGGTTCTAAACTTTCACGCCATAATACTTTATCACCCGTTACCAAAGATGGCAGCGTACGACGAATACTACAACGATAAATAATTCCAGTGTTATCTTCAACATCAGCAGATTTGCCAAAGCGACTAATCACCACCCCTTCTTGTGGCGCAGAGAAATTAGACAGATTTTCATCTAGCTTAGTTTCTAAACGCTGCTGATGCTTAGCGGCCATACGCCTTTGTTGATTTTTTGAAAGTTGTTTTTTTGCCACGATAACTAATTTTTTGCTCAAACGATTTAGTACTTATGCTACACTACTCGGCATTAAAAAGAAAATTAATACCGCAAATTATGACTACACAATCAAATATAAACAGTAATAATCTAATCTGGATTGACCTTGAAATGACAGGGCTCGATCCAAACAGAGATCGTATTATTGAAATTGCCACCATCGTAACTGACTCTAATTTAAATATCCTTGCTGAAGGTCCAGTTATTGCTGTTCATCAATCAGATGAACAACTTGCACTTATGGATGATTGGAATCAAAAAACTCATGGTAAATCAGGCTTAATCGAACGTGTTCGACAAAGTACCATTGCCGAACAGCAAGCAGAACAACAAACAATTGAATTTTTAAAACAATGGGTGCCGGAAAACTGTTCACCAATCTGTGGCAATACCATTGGTCAAGATCGCCGTTTTCTCTTTAATTACATGCCAAATTTAGAAAAGTATTTTCATTACCGTTATCTAGATGTTAGTACGATTAAAGAATTAGCCAGACGTTGGAAACCGGAAATTTTAAAAGGTATCAGTAAACAGAGTTCACATCAAGCGTTGGATGATATTCGTGATTCAATTGCCGAATTAGTTTATTACCGACAACACTTTTTTAATCTAACTAATGAATTATCATGAGTATTTTATACACGATTTTACTTTATTTAATTCAACCGTTTGTCTGGATAAGACTACTTTGGCGTAGCCGTAAAGCGCCAGATTATCGTAAACGCTGGTTAGAACGTTATGGATTTTGCAAAAATGAAGTCAAATCAGGTGGAATTTTAGTACATGCCGTATCGGTCGGCGAAACCCTTGCTGCAATTCCGCTGATTAAAGCACTGCAAAACCAATATCCACGGTTACCCATTACAGTCACAACCATGACGCCTACAGGATCAAAACAAGTTAAATCATTACTAAAAGACAGTGTTAGCCATGTCTATTTACCTTATGATTTACCTTGCGCAATACATCGTTTCTTAAAAACAGTCCAACCTAAATTAGTAATAATTATGGAAACAGAGCTTTGGCCAAACTTAATTAGCCAATGTCATAACAAAAAAATTCCATTGATCATTGCTAATGCCCGTTTATCTGAACGTTCAGCCAAAAGATACCATAAACTAGGGAAAGCAATTAATAAATTACTCGCTAAAATCAGCACCGTTGCCGCCCAAAATAAACAAGATGGTGATAGATTTATCTCATTGGGTCTACCAGTCGATCACTTAGAGGTAACAGGTAGTATTAAGTTTGATATTGAACTCACTGACAAACAGCAACAAAATATTACGCAGTTAAAACAGCAATGGCAATTACATCGGCCTGTATTAATCGCTGCCAGCACCCATTCAGGGGAAGATGAAATCATTTTATCAGCATTTAAACAACTTCTTAAAAATCACCCTAACTTATTGCTTATTTTGGTCCCTCGCCACCCAGAACGTTTCAAAACCGTTGAAAAATTAATTGCAGACAATGGTTTGAATTATATTAAACGTAGTAGCAAACAGAATCCAACATCTGAAACACAAGTAATTTTGGGTGATACTATGGGAGAGCTGTTAGAACTTTATGGGATGGCAAATATTGCCTTTGTTGGCGGTAGTTTAATTGAGCATGGCGGTCATAATCCGTTAGAACCAGCACTACACCATATTCCAATTATTAGCGGTAAACACTTTTTTAACTTTAAAGTCATTGGCGAACAATTGATCGATGCTAATGGTATGCTGGTAAGTGATAGTGATATTGATTCGCTCTATTTAACCATAAATAGTTTATTAAATGACGAAAATCGCTGTCAGCAAATCGGCGAAAATGCCTATCAAGTATTAAAGAATAATCAAGGTGCTTTAAATCGTCTATTGACAGTTATTCATCACTATCTTGAGGAATGACTTGTGAATAAAAAACAGGGGTTATTGATAGTTAATTTAGGAACACCAAGTGCCGCAACGCCAATGGCAATTCGCAACTACTTGACTGAATTTTTACTCGATCGTCATGTTGTCGATCTACCTGCTTTTATTTGGTATCCAATTTTAAAATACCTTGTACTACCTAAACGCGTCCCCTACATCATCAACCATTATCAAAAAATATGGATTGAGGGTGAATCACCATTACTTCATTACAGTAAACGCTTAATTAATCAATTACAATTAGCATTACCTAATATGCAATGTGAATTAGCTATGACCTATGGTGAACCAAACTTACTCTCGGCGTTAAACAAGTTAACGTCATGTGAACAAATTACATTATTACCGTTATTTCCACAGTATTCTACGACGACAACTCAAGCGGTATTAGATAAAGTTAAGCAATTTATTGCAGATAATAATATCAATATTAATCTTAGCTATATTCATGATTATGCCGACCACCCAAGTTATATTGATGCTCTTTATTCACAAGTCCAGCAAGCGTTTTCAATCCAAGGGCAGCCTGATGCATTACTCCTTTCTTATCATGGTATTCCCAAACGCTATATTGATAAACGCCAAGACGACTATGTGCAAAGATGTCAGTTAACCACTAAATTATTGACAAACAAATGCCAAGCAAATGGTATCGACTCAACAATAATAATGGCTTATCAATCAAAGTTTGGTAAAGGGAAATGGGTTGAACCCAACACTAGCGATATATTAGAAAAATTGGCTAAAACAGGCACTAAATATGTTCAGGTTATCTGTCCAGGTTTTTCAGCGGATTGTATTGAAACCCTTTATGAAATTGATGAACAAAATCGAGAAATATTCCTAAATGCTGGTGGTAAAAAATTTTATTATATCCCTGCCTTAAACGATACGTATCTACAGGTTGAATTAATCAAAGGTATACTTGAAAAAACGCCTTTCCTCAAAAAATTTTAACTGATTAAGATTTATTTTTAACAGGAATTAAATCTTATCAACACAAGTTTAAATTGATTAATATTAAAGCTAAATAACCAACTAATCTAACTAGTGTGATGAACCTGTGTTACGATGATAGTTAAAAATTATTTGCGCTCAAAGGAGAATACTCGATGAAAATAATCATCATTGGCGCTCAAGCTGCTGGTGCCAGTGCCGCAGCAAAAGCCAAAAGAAAGGATCCCAATGCAACCATTTGCATTTATGAGAAATCAGATATTGTTTCATTTGGTGCTTGTGGACTACCTTATTTTATTGGCAATCATTTTCAAGATGAAAATGAAATGATATCTAGAACACCAAATCAATTTGCAAAAGATGGGATTGAAATCAAAACGTTACATGAAGTTATTGCTATTGATGCAAAATTAAAAAAAATTACAGTCAAAGATCTTAATACCAATAACTGTTTTGATGATGATTATGACAAATTACTTATTGCGGTTGGAGCAGCACCAATAATTCCACCTTTAGAAAATCGCCAACTGGAAAATATTTTCACTTTACGTGATATATATGATGGTCTGGCAATAAAAAGTGCCTTAGCTAATCCACAAAATACCAATGTTGTAGTCATTGGTGCTGGCTACATAGGGCTTGAAGTAACCGAATCTTTAGTGGAATTAAACAAAAATGTAAAATTAATTCAATTAGATGATAGAGTATTGGTCGATGCCTTTGATGCGGAACTTACCGAGATTATTGAAGAAAACTTAAAACAACGTTGTGATTTACATCTACAAGAACGAGTACAAGGTTTTGAAGGTGTACAGAAAGTTACCCATGTTATTACCGATAAAGCTAAATATGCAGCAGATATTGTCATTATAGCTACAGGGGTAAAACCTAACAGTGAAGTATATAAAGATTTGGATATTGAAACGCTTAATAATGGTGCAATTATTATCGATAATTATGGCCAAACAAATATTGCAGATGTTTATGCTGCTGGTGATTGTGTCGCACTATATCATCGAGTTAGTCAATCAATGACTTATATACCACTAGCTACTGGTGCCAATAAATTAGGTAAAACAGTTGGTGACAATTTAGCTGGTGGAAATAACCAATTCCCAGGCACACTTGGTACATCAGCATTGAAAGTATTTGATATTGAAGCCGGCCGAACAGGTCTAACAGAATCACAAGCAATCAAAGCAGGGATTCCTCACAAAACGGTAATCGTCAAAGATAAAAATCACAGTAACTATGTCGAAGGGCAAACTGGCATAATCGCTAAACTCATTTATCACGCCGAAACCCGTATTTTATTAGGTGGCCAAATAGCGGGAGGAAACGGTGCTGCATTAAGAACCAATAGTTTAGCCACAGCCATCTGGGCCAATATGAAAATTGATGAATTAGCCATGATGGACTTTTTATACGCACCACCTTTTTCAAGACCATGGGATATTTTAAATATAGCTGGTGGTATTGCTAAATAGTATTAAAACATATTAATTATTTACAATATGTTAGGTTATTAACATTAAAAATCTGTGGTAGGGTTAATTTATTATTAACCCTACCACAATAAGATCATTAAAGAATTAATTCAATTTTATCCAAAAGCTGGGGGTAAACCATGTCAGATGCCATTTTTCAGGGGACTTTTTTTGAAAAGTTCTTATCTATCACCCATTATCAAACCTTAATAGGCATTGGCTTATTGCTGTTTTGCTTTTTTGCGATAATGCGACCACTGCAAACCAAAAAAGTTAATTTTTCTATTCGTATGCTAGTTGGCTTAGTACTTGGCGCCGTACTGGGTTTAGGTATTCAAGCAGCTGCAGGTTTTCCAAATAGCTCAACAATTTGGATGCAAGAAACCGCAACATGGTATGGCCTATTCGGCCGAGCCTTTATAGCCTTTATTCGCATGCTGGTTATCCCACTCATTTTCCTCTCAATTGTAAAAGTGATTATTGATTTTTCTGGTAAAGAAAATTTACCGCAAATCGCATTCAGAGGTATTTTTTGGCTACTGTTCACTACAGCAATTGCCTGTATTATCGGGATTATCTTAGCTAATGTATTATCATTAGGTGAACTAAGTTCAACCGCAGCCAAAACTGCGGTTGCCAAACAATACACCAATATTATTGATACATTCGTCAATCTTATCCCTAGTAACATCATTGCTTCCATGGTAAAAGAGAATATTGTTGGTTTAGTCATCTTTTCGGCATTAATGGGACTCGCTGCTAATCGCATGGAAAAAAAGAACCCTCAACCTATTGCCCTTTTCAAAACCTTTATTGAAGCACTTTATAAAATTATCATGTCAATTGCCATGACGGTCATCAAATATATGCCTTATGCGGTAATTGCCTTACTTGCTCGTACCATTATTTCAAATGGCATACCTGCAATTATTGAAGTTTCAAGCTTTGTATTAGCAATTTACCTTGCAACCATATTAATGCTTGTAGTACATATTGTGATTGTGATGATGCATGGAGTTTCACCAATCATATTTATTAAAAAAGCGCTTGGCACATGGTTACTGGCCTTCACCAGCCGTTCATCAGTTGGTACATTACCTATGACAATATCAACATTGACGGTCAGAATGGGGGTAAATACCGGCACGGCTAATCTAGTAGGATCATTGGGTAGCACAATGGGAATGAATGGTTGTGCTGGATTTTTCCCTGCACTGCTTGCCGTAATGGTTGCCCATATGGTAGGGATTAATACTGATATCCAATTTTATATTATGCTAGTGATTGTGGTGGTTATTGGTTCGATTGGTATCGCTGGTATCCCGGGTACCGCAACTGTTGCAGCAACAGTCGTGCTATCAGGTATGGGAATGGCAGAATACTTTCCTCTAATCGGTATGGTGCTAGCCGTTGATCCCATCATAGATATGGCCAGAACCTTAGCCAATGTATCTGGTGCAATGACAGCAGCAATTGCAACTGATCATGAAGTTGGATTGATGAATATGGATATCTATAACGATCCTAACGTCACCTTGGATAATGAGCAGTCAGAAGTTTAATGATCAAAATACGCTTTCGATTTATTATTCTAAACAAATAGCAAAAAGACGCCAATTGGCGTCTTTTTAATATCAATGATAAGACAAATTAAATCGTTTTTAACCATGCTTTAACATCATCACCTAAACTCTTGTGACGCATTGCATAATGTACAAAAGTTTGGACATAACCTAATTTATTACCACAATCATGGCTTCGCCCTTTAATGCAATACGCATCGACAGGATCATTTTCTAGTAACATTGCAATTGCGTCAGTTAATTGAATTTCTCCGCCAGTACCTAATGGTGTTTTGGCTAATAAAGGCCAAATTTTTTCAGACAATACATAACGCCCTACCACAGATTGATTGGACGGTGCTTCTTCGATGGCTGGTTTTTCAACTACACTATACATTTGTGTTACATTACCAGCAGATAAGTCTTCACCGCCACAGTCAACAATACCATAAGTCGAAACAAGTTCTTTTGGTACTGGTTCAACCATGATTTGGCTATGTTTAGTCGCATGATAATTATTAATCATCGCCGCTAAATTATCTTGAGAGAGATCACTATCATACTCATCAATAATCACATCGGGTAACACAACAGCAAAAGGCTCATTACCAACTAAAGGATAAGCACAAAGTACCGCATGACCAAGACCTTTGGCTAAGCCTTGGCGAACACTTGTAATAGTGACATGTTTTGGCAATATCCCTTGTACTTCTTGCAAGAGTTGACGTTTAACTCGTGCTTCTAACATGGCTTCAAGCTCGAAGCTGGTATCAAAATGGTTTTCAATCGAATTTTTAGACGAATGTGTAACAAAAATAATTTCAGTTATTCCTGCAGCAATACACTCTTTGACAACATATTGAATAAGTGGTTTATCTACCACAGGTAACATCTCTTTAGGAATCGCTTTGGTTGCAGGTAACATTCTCGTACCAAGACCTGCAACAGGAATAACCGCTTTTTTTACTTTCCCCTTTAAAGATGGTTCAAAATTTGACGACATTTTAGTTCCTTAAAAAATAAATTAACTAATAATATTATTATAACTTTCCACTCAACGATGTCCATTTACAAATGTGTTCTTAACGCGCACTGAATTTAGCATATACAAGATCCAAATAATGCCCCAAAGAGTGCTGTTTGTTATAATAACAATATCACGGATTTCAAGTTTAAATGTAGTAAATTGATAAGTAATAAACCGGTCTAGAAGATTAAATATAATAACAAAAAATTCCAAACAGATCATTGAAGATGGGAATTTATAATTTTTAGTAAAGAACAGATAGAGCAAATAGATACTAAAAAAAATAATAATCAAATTGATACCGATTTCAATTGGATAAATCCAGTTAAGATTTTCAATATAAAAATTGGAGTCTGGATTAGTCAATTGAGACCATCCCATAAAGACAATGGCTGAACTAAAAACCAACAATAAACTACTGATTAAACCAAAAATTAATCTTATTGCAACAATAATAAGCCAGCCACCTAATCCCTTAAGGGGTGAGTTGTCAGTCATATAAATTCCTTATTTGATAATAGATAACTCTTTTGATTCAATTATTGACGGATTATCCCTGTCTTTAGCTAAAGAATCAATGGAAATATATATAATCTGACAGTTTTCTAATACCGCTTCTTTCTATTTAGGACAAATATACATATCTTCAAAACCATCATCATACATTGATGCTCGTTCAAATATATTAGCACTCCACCAAAATGTCTGTTTTGGATAATCTCGCATAAAAGTTTGACTTGTTAATTTGCCCTTTAAACCAACATAACTAGTTACTAAATGCCGACTATCTCAACTTTGAGAAGGATAAATATGAGGATATGTTGAAAGATTGCTTTCAAGTTGGTTTAACTTAAATTCAATACCTGAACGATTTGGATACTAGCAATTTTCTATTATTAAAGGTGCAGTTCGAAAATTTAACGAACCACACCCTACAAGTAAAAATATAAAGAAAATATTAAAAACACGATACATCATTTATTGTTCACTTATAAAATATTTATAAGTAACTTCAGCTACTATTTATATCTTTTCACTAACATTTTCAGCAGTATTCGTAATTGCTTTACCACCAGATTGAACATCTTTACCAACACCTTTAAACGTGTTACAACCGACAATCAATGTTGTCATCACAATACTTACCATTAAAATAAATACTTTACGTAACATATGGATTCCCCTCTAGTTAGTAATATTACAATTTTATTGTGGCAAATGCTTCTGCTACACGATGTATATTATGGTGGTTTAATCCCGCCACACACATTCTTCCGCTGCCCACCAAATAAACGGCGAAATCATCTTTTAGCTGTGTGACTTGCTCTTTAGAAAAACCTGTATAACTAAACATACCTCTTTGTTTAACTAAATAATCAAAATTTTGTGTCGGTACTGCTGTTTTTAATAAATCGACTAAGGTTGAACGCATGGTTACAATACGATTGCGCATAGTTTGAACTTCTTTAAGCCATAAGGCTTTAAGCTCGGTATTATTTAATACATATGATACCAGTTTTGCTCCATACGCAGCTGGGCTAGAATAGTTACGACGAACTGTCGCTTGTAACTGCCCAAAGACACAATTCGCTGCTTGACTATCATCACATAATACGGATAATCCACCTACCCGTTCTCCATACAGTGAAAATGTTTTGGAAAAAGAATTACTAATCAAACCACATAATCCTTTCTCAGCGACTTTTTTGATTGCATAACTATCGCTTTCGATACTTTCACCAAAACCTTGATAAGCAATATCCATAAATGGGATAAGATCACGATTTTGTAAAACTTCAATCACTTTATCCCACTGCGGCTGTGTTAAATCGGCGCCGGTAGGATTATGACAACAAGGATGTAATAACACGATACTTTTAGCCGGCAAGCTATTTAATGTATCTAGCATAGCGTCAAATTTTACACCACAAGTTGCTGGGTCAAAATAACGATATTTGTTTACTTTAAAACCTGCACCACTAAAAATAGCAATATGATTTTCCCAAGTTGGATCACTAACCCATACTTGAGAATTAGGAAAATAGTGATAAAGAAAATCAGCACCGACTTTAAGGGCTCCTGATCCACCTAACGTTTGAATAGTTGCAATTCGTTTAGCTTGAATTGCAGGATTATCTTCACCAAAAAGCAGCGATTGAATCGCTTGGCAATAACTAGGTAAACCACTCATTGGCAAATAAAGTTGCGCACCTTGTTGATGTTGATAAATATAATCACGAGCCGTTTTAATACATGATAATTGCGGAACCTCACTGTTTTCATCATAATAATATCCAATACTTAAATTGATCTTATCCTGACGACTATCATTATTAAATTCTGCAACTAATGACAAAATTGGATCACCGGCATATGACTCTACTTTTTCAAACATTTTTCCAACCTAATTAACTAGTAAATAGCAATGTATAATTGTAGATTATTGCACCAACTTAAATAGCAATCAATCACTAAATAACAGTTTAAATATAAATAATTTTAGGCGAATAAAATCGACTGTTTAACAGTCTGATAAAGATAGAAAAACGTCATAATTGATGACAAAAAAATAGGAAATTTAGCAAAAAAGCCACAAGAAAACCCTTTCCTCAATTTTTTTGCGTCATTAGCACTTTTTGGTGCTAATGACTTTGGCAAACTTATTTAACAGCAATAACTTCTATTTCAACTTTAGCATCTTTCGGAATTCGAGCTACTTGCACACAAGAACGAGCTGGAAAGCTTGCTTGATTTTCGGTAAAAAATGCTTCATAGACACTATTAACATCAGCAAAATCATTCATATCGGCTAAAAAAATAGTTGTTTTAACGATATTGTTAACTTGATAACCGGCCTCAGTAACAATGGCTTTAACATTAGCTAAACTTTGCTTAGCTTGTTCTTTAACGCAAGTTGGCATCTCACCGGTTGCTGGATTAATTGGGATTTGACCTGATGCAAATAACATATTGCCCAAATCGACACCTTGCACATAAGGACCAATAGCAGCAGGTGCTTTATCGGTATTAACTACTTTTGCCATATATAACTTTCTCCTTTTATTTATTATGACTCTCATTTCAACAGGAACACAATTTTGTGTCAAGCCATAACAAATTTATGATCATGGGACTTCTGCAAATTTTCTGATATGATAGGCGATAATTTTTTTCATTTGTTGAGAGTTAGTATGTTTGAGAATTTAACTGACCGTTTATCACAGACATTCCGCAATATTAGTGGTCGTGGGCGTCTGTCTGAAGATAATATCAAAGATGCGCTACGTGATGTCAGAATGGCATTACTTGAAGCCGATGTTGCGCTACCTGTAGTACGAGAATTTATTAACCAAGTTAAACAAAAAGCCATCGGTTTAGACGTGAATAAAACGTTAACCCCAGGCCAAGAGTTTATTAAAATCGTTCAAGCTGAACTTACTTCGGCAATGGGTGAAGTTAATAGTTCACTTAACTTAGCTACTCAGCCTCCGGCGGTTATGCTAATGGCTGGTTTACAAGGTGCCGGTAAAACAACCAGCGTTGCAAAACTAGCAAAATTCTTAAAAGAGAAACAGAAAAAGAAAGTATTAGTTGTTTCTGCCGATGTCTATCGTCCCGCAGCGATTAAACAATTAGAAACACTTGCTAAAGCAATTGATGTCGAGTTCTTCCCATCAGATATCAATCAAAAACCAGTTGATATTGTTAATAAAGCAATCTCACATGCCAAATTACAATTTTTTGATGTACTGATTGTCGATACCGCCGGTCGATTACATGTTGATAGTGATATGATGGATGAAATCAAAACGCTACATGATGCAATCAATCCTATTGAAACACTATTTGTTGTCGATGCTATGACCGGGCAAGATGCCGCCAATACAGCTAAAGCATTTAATGATGCCTTACCCCTTACCGGTGTCATTTTAACTAAAGTTGATGGTGATGCTCGTGGTGGTGCGGCACTATCTATCCGCCATATTACCGGCAAACCAATTAAGTTTTTAGGGATGGGCGAAAAAACGGATGCATTAGAGCCTTTTTATCCTGATCGTATCGCTTCGCGCATTTTAGGCATGGGAGATGTTCTCTCTTTAATTGAAGAATTACAGAGTAATGTTGATCGTGAAAAAGCGGAAAAAATCGCTAAAAAGTTAAAAAAAGGCGATAAATTTGACTTTAATGATTTCCAAGATCAGCTTAAACAGATGCGTAATATGGGCGGAATGGGGGCCATGCTGGCTAAATTACCAGGGGTAGGTCAACTACCGGATCACATTAAAGCGCAAATGGATGACAAAATCACCATCAAGATGGAAGCAATAATTGGCTCTATGACATTAAAAGAGCGAGCAAATCCTGAAATCATCAAAGGATCACGCAAACGCCGTATTGCAAATGGATCAGGTACACAAGTACAAGATGTCAACAAACTACTTAAACAGTTTGAAGATATGCAAAAAATGATGAAAAAAATGAAAGGTGGTGGCATGATGAAAATGATGCGTCAAATGAAAGGCTTAATGGGCGGAGGCATGGGTTTTCCGCCTCGATAAACGTTCACTATACTTCTCTTTCACTTAATTACTATCGCGTGTTTGAGCGCGATAGTAATTCAATACACTCAATCCTCTCGATTTAGCGCTTTAATTTTACTTGGTCGATGCATAGTTAATACCGTACCAATCGAAGAAACAATAATAAACATAATAGCTAACCACTGGTAATGTGTTAACTGTTCATGTAAAACAATTAATCCCGAAAATGCCGCAAATACTGGCGACAAACTCATTAAGGTACTAAAAGTTTGGGCTGGTAAACGCGGTAATGCGACCATATCAAGACCATAAGGAATCGCTGACGCTAGCAGTGAAACCATAAAAGCTAATGGCAAAATATCCAAGGAAAACATTGTACTACCACTTTGCCATACACCAATAGGAAAAAGTAATACTGAAGCAACTATCGATCCAACTGCAACACTAGGTGCTCCATATATTTCGCCAGCTTTACGACCAAAAAGAATATAACCAGCCCAACAGCTTCCAGCACATAAAGCTAATAAAAGACCAATCGGATCTAAATCACTGGCTGCTTGATG
This sequence comes from Gilliamella sp. A7, assembly GCF_002142015.1. Taxonomy (NCBI): domain Bacteria; kingdom Pseudomonadati; phylum Pseudomonadota; class Gammaproteobacteria; order Orbales; family Orbaceae; genus Gilliamella; species Gilliamella sp. A7. Next base: position 69,737 of record NZ_NASN01000002.1, on the reverse strand, counting down.
AATAGGCAACAACATAATCAATCCAATTATGGCTATACCTAACCAAATAAAATCGATTAATCGCCGACCTGAAAACATAGCCACCATAATTGGCCCCGTCAATTCAATTGCCACAGCGATACCTAAAGGAATACGAGATATAGCATTATAAAATGATAAATTCATACAGCCCATGGCAATACCATACAAAATAATATATTTAATTGCTGGTTTAGAAATCGTTTTACGCCATGGTTTAAAGACTATAACCAACAAAATAGAGGAAAAAAATAAACGCCATGCAGTCATTGCTTCTGGTCCAAGTACTGGGAATAAATATTTAGCAAATGAAGCACTTGCTTGTACAGAAATCATCGATATAAAAATTAAAAAAACCGGCCAAGATCTTTTGAACATAATAATAACCTTATTTGAACACTGAGATTGTTATCAAAAGGGCACAACTTGTTTGCATAACATAATAAAATCCTATTTGATATTTTTACCATTAATAGTAAAAAACAATGTTAATTAAACAAATTGTATAAATAATATATTTAAAATTATCAAATAAAATTCACAGTTAGTTTTCCCTTTTTACTGATAACAATGCCAGATCTTGTAGCGCTTTTTTATAAGGAGAATCTGGTAAAATTGAAATCACATTAAACGCTTTGTTTGCCTCTTGCTGAGCTATTTTTAAAGTAAATTCAAGCGATCCGCATGATTTCATCACCTCTAAAACATGCTCTAACAAATGACGGCCATTTCCTTGTTCAATCGCTTGCCGAATTAAAGCGGCATCCTGTGGATTAGCGTGATGCATTGCATGTAATAATGGTAATGTCGGTTTACCCTCATTAAGATCATCACCCAAATTTTTACCCAATTTTTGATTACTATCGGCACTATAATCTAATAAGTCATCAATAATTTGAAAAGCAGTACCTAAATATTTTCCATATTCTTGCAAGGCAAATTCTTGTTCTGGGGGCGCTCCAGCAAGGACCGCCGCTGAATGAGAAGTCGCTTCAAATAGTCTTGCTGTTTTACGATATATGACTTGTAGATATTGTTCGGTAGTAATATCAGGATCATTACAATTAAGTAGTTGTTGGACTTCACCTTCTGCGATAACATTCGTAGCTTCAGACATAATTTGTAATACTTTAAACGATTCAGTACGAACCATCATTTGAAAGGAGCGGGTATAAATATAATCGCCCACCAAAACACTGGCGGCATTACCAAATAATGCATTAGCTGTTGATTTACCTCGTCGTAAATCTGACTCATCAACCACATCATCATGCAATAAGGTGGCAGTATGAATAAACTCAATAAAAGCAGCCGTTATAATATGTTTATCACCCTGATAATTCAGTGCTTTAGCAATGAGTAAGGCAATGATTGGACGAATACGCTTACCGCCACTACTAATAATGTAATTACCTAATTGATTGATCAATACAACATCAGAGCTAAGCTCTGCTTGTATTGCTTGATTAACCTTCACTAAATCTTCTTGTACTAGATCGAGTATCTGTTTTATCGATGGATTATTCATCAGTCTAACCGCTACAAATGAGAGATATTTACTTACTATTATCTGATAAATATTTTTATGCAACAAGTTATTGATAAATCATATTTAAAAAAATGCTACAAATGATAAGCATTTTCATTTAGAATACACGCCCTAAGGGAAAAATTATTACTGCTATGAAGATCAATTTTGATATAGATATCAACATCGAAAAAGAGCCACAATCACCTGCTAATAAACAAAAGGATGATTATATATACATATTTGTCTCTATCGCTGTAATATCACATCTACTTTTATTAGGATTATTATTTAGCTCGGCGTTGTTCGCAAGTAATATCATGGTTGATGAAGGTGATGATTCAATTAAAGCCGTAATGGTTGACCTTACTCAGTTAGCAGCCCCTGAACAATCATTAGTTGAAAATACGCCTGATATTCAAGGCGTTGAAAACAGCGAAATCATAGATAACAAACCTATCGAAGAACAACCGGTTGAACCTGTTGTAGAGCCGGAAATCGTTAAAGAAGAAACTCCTGAGCCTACACCAGAAAAAGAACCCGAAAAACCTACTGTTGAACCAGATAAACCAACAATAGTAAAACCAGAACCAAAACCAAAACCGAAACCAAAAAAGAAAAAGCCACCAACACAAAGAGCATCTCGTCAACAAGTTAGACAAGAAGCAATTAGTGATAATATGGCAAAAACGTCGGTGGCAGCTAAAATTTCTGATAATCAGCAATATTCGAGCAATCCAACACCGATCAGCCGTAATCGCCCAGAATATCCAAGAAGAGCTCTTGACATGCGCTTAGAGGGTCATGTTATTGTGATGTTTGATGTCAATAGTGAAGGACGTGTTGAAAATATCAGAATTATTGAAGCTCAACCCAATAATATTTTTAATCGCTCAGTGATCACGGCAATGAAGACATGGAAATACAAACCAATTGCCGGTAAAGATATCAAAATGAAGATTATCTTTAATCGCGATAGTTCAATTAGTTTAGGTAATAACTAAACTGATATTTATCAATCCATAACTATCATTCAATAGTATTTATTTGAAATAAAACTTAATGGCGCTAATCGTAACTTCTTGATTAGCACCTTACTTGATCATAAGTTTATTTATTGACTTGCATTAACTGTTCAATTTGTTGAGGATCTTTAGGCACCGTTGCGGTTAAAACTTCATTGCCTGAATCAGTAATTAAAATATTATCCTCTATACGGATGCCAATACCTTTATAACGTTCAGGAACATCCGCTTCTTGATTAATATAAAGCCCTGGTTCAACCGTTAACACCATACCAGGAGCCAGAATACGGTCACGATCGCTCCCGACATCATGTACATCAATACCTAACCAATGCCCTAAACCATGCATATAAAATGCCATGTAAGCTTTATTTGCAATTAACGTCTCTATATCGCCCTGCATAATGCCAAGTTTAACCAGGCCTTCAACCATAATGCGAATAATTTGTTGGTTTACTATTGATATGGAAGTACCTGGTTGTAATAATTTGATTGCCGCGTATTGTGCCGCTAACACAATGTCATATATTTCACGTTGTACCTGACTGAATTTACCATTTATAGGAAACGTACGGGTGATATCCCCAGCATAATACTGATATTCACAACCAGCATCAATTAAGACTAAATCGCCATCTTTCAATTGGTCGCTATTATTTTCATAATGCAATATACAACCATTATTTCCCCCACCAACAATAGTGTTATAAGATGGCGAACGAGCACCATACCAAGCAAATTCATGTAAAATTTCCGCTTCTAACTGATATTCATACAAACTAGGCTGACACTTTTGCATTGCGCGAATATGTGCCTTAGCACTTATTTCACAAGCTTCGCGCAATATAGCCATTTCGAAATCCGATTTAAACATACGCATTTCATGAACAATAGGTCGCCAATCAATTATTATACTTGGGGCAACTAGTTTGCTGCGAACACCTTGCCTTAAATTATGTAATGTTGTTTTAACTATTTCATCAGCATATTCGTATAACTGGTCAGCATGATAAATAGCCTTTTTACCATTCAATAAATTTGGCAAAATATTATCAATATCATCAAAAAGATGAGCTTCATCTACACAAATTTTTTCTAATGCAGCTTGCTGACCTAACCGATATCCGGTCCATGTTTCCGCTAAAGGATCCTTTTTTCGATTAAATAATATATAGCGAGCTTGATTATCAGATTCCTTGATTACCACCAATAGTGCTTCTGGCTCAGCAAAAAAAGTAAAATACCAAAAATCACTATCTTGTCGATAAGGATAGTGAGTATCATTACTTCGTGTAACCTCTGGTGAAGCAAAAAACAAAGCGACGCTATTTGGCTCCATTTGTGCCAATAATTTATTTCGCCTTGCTAAAATTTCTGTTTTGCTATGCATATCTACCATAACTTGCACCTTAAAAATCAATAATATTGAATATTAATGAATAGTTGGGGTTATATCAGATTCGTTAAACTCATCAAAACAGAGCATTGCCGTAATTCGAACGTATTCTTTAATTTCTTCAAATGCAAAGCCTAACTCTTGCTGATCTTCATTTTCATCATAACCCAATTTAACGATTTGTCTCAGGTCGTATATTGCCTCACCAACATCACCTTTAACACGATTAATTTTAGGTTGAACCAAACCAATTCCTAATAAAAAATGATTAACCCATCCGACTAAATCATCAATCTGAGTAAATAGATCTTGATCGCCAAGTAACAATTGAAATTCAAAATCTTCATCAATAAGTTGTTGTTTAGTTGAATGATATAATTTTTCAATTTCTTTGTTTAAAGGTTCAGCAATGCTTTGCCCATCATTTAACATATCCTTAGTTAAAATTTTCCAGCTTTCATCATGATTACCTCCTGCTAAAATACCTGATAAAAAACCATGTAATTCAGCCGCGGTCATGCCGATTTTATTTTGGATAAGTTGGCGATTAAGCTCATTGTAATTATTGCTATTAGTCATTAAATCCACCTTAGTCTTAAATACCGTGAAAACACACCCCTGCACTTTCACGGATTAATAGTATATAATTTATGCCTAGCTATAAATAATAAACAGGTTATTGTGCTTTATAAAGGAAATATTTTGAACATTTTTAGATTGATCGTAGCATTGCCCTCGCTATTTTTATTCTTTGTCATGTCGTTAACTGCATGTAGCTCATGGGCCCCCAATAAAGGCGTGATTGTTCTTAATGTACAGAATCAAACAAATACCTCTATAACTAGTCAAGATTTACCTAAAAATTATCATTTAGGTAATAGTGAGCAAGAGCTTGAAAAATTTGAATATTTTTGCCACGAAGAGATCCGCGCTTCCCAACTTGATGGTAGTGAAGAAGTTGTGTTTGAAAATATCAAACGAGGAATTCACGGGCAGGTAGAATTTAAAAAATGTCGTGATAAAATCACCCGAATTTACCGATATTAACTATAATATCGGCTAACTTGGTTGATTATCACTCATAAGATTAGACGAATTGTTAAAGATCTGTGAAATCTTACTAGCCTTTCACGCTGTTTTTATTTATATTGTCGTCTGAAAAAACATATTTTTGGGAGTAAAATAATTATGTATAAACAAGATGTAACCATTACTGCATCGAATGGCCTTCATACTCGCCCTGCTGCGCAATTTGTAAAAGAAGCAAAAAACTTTAATGCTGAAATTACTGTCACATCAAACGGAAAAAGTGCTAGCGCTAAAAGCTTATTCAAATTACAAACATTAGGCTTAACTCAAGGCACAACGATTACTATTTCAGCCGAAGGTGAAGATGAAAAAGAAGCAGTAACTCATTTAGTAAAATTAATTCCTGAATTGGAATAGTACTCCCAATTATTATTGAACGGTTTTAATATTGAATAAGGATTAAATGTTATGGTATCAGGTATACTTGTTTCCCCGGGTATCGCTTTTGCAAAAGCGCTATTATTAAAAGAAGAACCTATTGTAATCAATAATAGGCAAATTCTTGATAACAAAATTGACGCTGAAATTGAGCGCTTTAAAGAAGCGCGTCAAAAATCAAGCGAACAATTAAATGCTATCATGGAGAGAGCAAAGACCACATTAGGTGAAGATAAAGCTGCCATCTTTGAAGGCCACATAATGCTTCTTGAAGATGAAGATCTTGAACAAGAAGTTATCTCACGTATCCAAAGTAAACACTCAAGTGCTGATGCTGCCGTACAATCTGTATTTGAAACGCAAGCAAAAGAGTTAGAAAACTTAGATGACGAATATTTAAAAGAGCGTGCTGCAGATATCCGTGATATTGGCAAACGTCTATTAAAAAACATTCTCGGTATTGAAATTGTTGATCTAAGTGCTATTAGCCAACCTTGTATCCTAGTTGCAACTGATTTAACACCATCAGAAACTGCACAATTAAATTTAGATATGGTATTAGGCTTTATCACTGATGCAGGTGGCCGTACGTCACATACCTCTATCATGGCTCGTTCTTTAGAAATTCCAGCAATTGTTGGTACCTCTAATGCAACACAAGCAATCAAACAAGGTGATTTTGTTATTTTAGATGCAATTAACAATGCAATCTATATTAATCCTGATCACACAACTGAAGAAAAATTAAAACAAGTTCAAGCAAAATATATTGCTGACAAAGAAGAATTAGCAAAATTAAAAGATTTACCTGCGGTAACTCTTGATGGTCACCAAGTGGAAATTTGTGCCAATATCGGTACGGTACGTGATATTGCCGGTGCGGATCGCAATGGCTATGAAGGTGTTGGCCTTTATCGTACTGAGTTCTTATTTATGGATCGTGATGCGTATCCAAATGAAGAAGAACAATTCAAAGCATATAAAGAAGTTGCCGAATCAACTAATGGCTTATCAATTATCGTTCGTACCATGGATATTGGTGGTGACAAAGATGTACCTTATATGCATTTACCGAAAGAAGAAAACCCATTCTTAGGTTGGCGTGCAATTCGTATCTGTTTAGATCGTAAAGAGATATTACATGCACAATTACGCGCAATTCTACGTGCATCAGCTTTTGGTAAATTACGTATCATGTTCCCAATGATTATTTCAGTTGAAGAAATCCGTATCTTAAAATCTGAAATCAACATTCTTAAAGAACAATTAACCGCTGAAGGTAAAGCGTTTGATAAAGAAATTGAAATTGGTGTTATGATCGAAACCCCTGCAGCAGCAGTTATTGCTCGTCACTTAGCTAAAGAAGTTGACTTCTTCAGTATTGGTACTAACGATTTAACCCAATATACACTTGCTGTTGACCGTGGTAATGAACTTATTTCACATCTTTATAATCCGTTTTCACCATCAGTGTTAACATTAATTAAAAATGTCATTGATGCTTCTCACCAAGAAGGTAAATGGACAGGAATGTGTGGTGAACTTGCTGGTGATGAAAGAGCAACAATCCTATTATTAGGTATGGGGCTTGATGAGTTTAGTATGAGTGCTGTATCAATTCCTAAAATCAAAAAATTAATTCGTAATACCAATTACGAAGAAGCGAAAAAATTTGCTGACACTGCACTAGAAAAAGCAACCGCTAAAGAAATAACTGATTTAATTGAAAAATATACCGCTGAAAAGCAAATTTGTTAGGAGGCCATAATGGGTCTATTTGATAAAATAAAACAATTTGTCTCTGACGATAACAAAAATAGCATTGAAATCATAGCACCTCTTAGTGGAGATATCGTTAAAATCGAAGATGTGCCTGATGTTGTTTTTGCTGAAAAAATCGTTGGTGATGGCGTTGCAATTAAACCATCTGGCAACAAAATTGTCGCACCATTAAATGGTAAAATTGGCAAAATTTTTGAAACCAATCATGCTTTTGCGATTGAGTCAGATGAAGGTATTGAACTTTTTGTTCATTTTGGTATAGATACCGTTGAACTAAAAGGTGAAGGTTTTACACGTGTTGCTGAAGAAGGACAACAAGTTAAAATTGGTGATACCATCATTGAAATTGATCTACCTCTACTTGAAAGTAAAGCTAAATCAGTTTTAACACCTGTTGTAATTTCAAATATGGAAACAGTAGTTGAACTAACTAAACTAACTGGTTCTGTTGAAGCAGGTAAAACACCAATTATGCGTGTTAAAAAATAATTATCTATAAAAAAACCTTCAGTTAAAACTGAAGGTTTTTTCTATCTTCTGCAAAACTCGTCTTAACGCCATTTCTTGTATTGATTAATTAAGTTGTTAGTTGAATTATCATGAGAACTCACAGGTTTATCATCGGCTAATTCAGGTAAAATCCGACCAGCTAACTGCTTACCGAGTTCAACACCCCATTGATCAAAACTAAAGATATTAAGAATAACACCTTGTGTGAAAATCTTGTGTTCATACATAGCAACTAATGCACCTAGTGCATAAGGTGTGATTTTCTTGACTAAAATAGAGTTGGTTGGCTTATTACCGGCAAAAACTTTAAATGGAATAATAGATTTAACTTCATCAAGGCTTTTACCTGCTGCAAGGAACTCTTGTTCTACCTGTTGCTCGGTTTTACCAAAAGCTAAAGCTTCTGTTTGAGCAAAGAAATTTGAAAGTAATTTCGGATGATGATCACCAACCGGATTATGACTAATTGCTGGTGCAATAAAATCACAAGGAATTAGTTTTGTACCTTGATGAATCAATTGATAGAAGGCATGTTGGCCATTAGTACCAGGCTCTCCCCAAATAATAGGTCCAGTAGTATAAGTCGTTTTATTACCATTACGATCAACACTTTTACCATTTGATTCCATATTACCTTGTTGGAAATAAGCAGCAAAACGGTGCATATATTGATCATAAGGTAAAATTGCTTCAGTTTCTGCGCCACAGAAGTTATTGTACCAAAGACCAATTAACGCAAGTAATGTTGGAATATTTTTCTCAACCGGCGCTGTTTGGAAGTGTTTATCCATTGCATGGCCACCAGCTAAAAACTGTTTAAAGTTTTCAAAGCCAATGGAAAGAACGATTGATAAACCAATTGCCGACCAAGACGAATAGCGACCACCAACCCAATCCCAAAATTCAAACATATTGGCAGTATCAATACCAAACTTTTCAACTTCTTTAGTATTAGTTGATAATGCAACAAAATGCAGTGCTACTGCTTTATCATCTTTAGCAGCATCAAGTAACCATTGACGGGCAGTTTGAGCATTAGTCATCGTTTCTTGAGTTGTAAAAGTCTTCGACGCAACTAAAAAGAGTGTTGTTTCTGGATTCAGATCTTTTAATGCTTCTACAATATGAGTACCATCAACATTAGATACAAAGTGCATCGTTAAATGGTTTTTATAAGGTCGAAGGGCTTCAGTAATCATGTGAGGGCCTAAATCTGAACCACCAATGCCGATATTAACAACATCGGTGATAGCCTTGCCGGTATAACCTTTCCATTCACCACTAATCACTTTTTTACTAAAGGACTCCATCTTAGCAAGCACTGCATTGACATCATCCATAACATTTTTGCCATCAACATAAATCGGAGTATTAGATACATTACGAAGTGCAACGTGTAATACAGCTCGATCTTCTGTGCGATTAATTTTTTCACCGCTATACATCGCTTTAATTGCACCATTTAAATCACACTCATCCACGAGCTGATAAAGAATATCTAATGTTTCTTGCGTTAAACGATTTTTTGAAAGATCAACCAAAAACTCATCCTCAAATGGAATACTCAGTTTTTCGACTCTCTTGGGCTCGTCTTTTAATATTTCGGCTATAGTTTTATTATGATGTTTTTGATAACTGGCTTGAAGGGATTTCCAAGAAGATGTAGAGGTTGGATCTATTGATTTTAACATAACTCATTCCTTAAATAATATAGCATTGCTACTCATAATATAACTATGCCTAACATGATGCAAGATAAGGATTTATCGATTTAAATACATAAAGCAGGAAAATAATAAAAGTTATTTTCTTTTCCTTAACAAATAACTTGAATATAATGTTAAAGATAAGACACTTAATACACTAAACCGTTCAAAATATGTTTTTCTAAACAATTAGTATCAATAAAATAAATATATTTCTTACATTATTATATTAGGATATTTCATGCCAAATATTCAGACACTTGTACCAGCATTAGACAAAATTGTCCGTATTTGTGATTATTTAGATAACCACAGAGGGGCTACTTTTAGTCAAATATTTCAGGATCTCAATTTACCTAAAAGCAGTACATCAACACTATTAAATGCATTAGTTATGCATGGTATTTTGCGACAAGATCAAAATAAGTATTATCTTGGGTTAAAATTACATGAATGGGGAGATAAATCCTTAGAACAGTTTGATATCACTAAAATAGCCGAACCGCTAATGATTAAACTGCGAGATAAAACCAACTTGACCTGCCATTTAGGTGTTCTTGACGGTCTTTATTCTGTTTACATTGCTAAAATTGAAAATGATCAGGCTATTGGTATTCGTACTTGGATTGGTAAAAAATTGCCTTTACATAGCTCTGGTATTGGTAAAGCATTAATAGCTTGGTTACCAGACGAAAAAATAGATCAACTCATTCCCGAAGATAAATTAATCAAATATACCGACACAACAATAACCAGCAAGAAACAGTTAAAAAAAGAGCTTGCTAAAATTAGGTCTCAAGGTTGGGCTTATGATAATCAGGAAGATGTTCAAGGTGTTCATTGTATCGCTGCACCAATCTTCAATAAAAATAACGAACCCATCGCCGCTATTAGTATTTCAGGAGTTCTTTTTCAACTACCTGTGGATAAAATTGATAAATATTCACAATTAGTACGTGATGCATGCCAAAAATTGACGGATAAGTTTTAAATAATATTGAATCACTATGATTCAATATTATTTAAACTCATTAGATAAATTAGCTGTTAAGCTATTTTCTTAAATAACTCAATCAGTTTTTGTTTATCAAAAAATACTGGATTGGCTCCGGCACAAGCATCTTTCATCGAATTTTCAGCCAATAATTCAAAATCTGGATTATCAACACCAATTTCTTTTAAAGATTTAGGGATACCTACCTCTTGTGCCAAATCTTTAATTCGTTTTATCACATAATCAACACACTCTTGATCCGTTTTATTTTTAGTATCTAATCCGATTGTTTCTGCGATAACTCTAAATTTTTCTGGCGCATGTTTAGCATTTTCTTCTTCAACTACCGATAATAACATTGCATTACATACCCCATGAGGTAAATCATAAAGACCACCTAGTTGATGAGCCATAGCATGAACATTACCTAGACCGGCATTACTAAAGGCAATCCCATTTAAAAAACAGGCATAACTCATCTGTTCTCTTGCTTCGATATCGTTACCATTTTTAACCGCTCGAGCTAAATATTTAAAGGTTTGACCAATCGCATATAATGCTGTTGAATCAGTAACATCCATCGCGCCTTTAGCCACTACAGCTTCAATAGCATGAGTTAATGCATCCATACCTGTTGCCGCAGTTAAATTGGCTGGTTTTGAAATCATTAAATCAGGATCACTAACTGTTATTGACGCCAATGTATTCGGATCAACCATAATCATTTTTACATGCCTACTTTCATCGGTAATAACATAGTTGATCGTCACCTCAGCAGAGGTACCGGCTGTTGTTGCTATTGCCACAATTGGTAAGCATTTATGTTTACTTTTATGCATCCCTTCATAATCAGTAATTTTACCGCCATTCGTCGCTAACACAGCAACTGCTTTACCACAGTCCTGAGGTGATCCACCACCAATTGAGACAACAAAATCACAGTTAGATTCTTGACATAATTTTAGTGCATTTTCCACATTAGCAACGGTTGGATTTGGTTTTACATCGTAAAAAATAACCGATTCAATGCCCTCTTTTGCTAAGATATCTACTACTCTATCTACAGTACCATTGCCCACTAAAAACTTATCACTAACAACAAATGCTTTCTGGCAATTCAGTTTTTTAATCGGTACACCTAACTCAGATAAGCATCCTTTACCTAATAAATTAACCGGTGGAATGTAATAAATCATATTTACCTCTTAATTAATAATATTCAAAAATTCCCACAAAAAGAACTACATTTCATTATACGGAAAAATTTAATTACCAAAAAAATTATTTTCGACAATGAGAGGATGATCACAAAATTAATTTTCTTTTGAATTAATACATTGCAATTCTAAATTTTTTTACCAATAATTTGTTCTCGTGTAAGAAATAATGTTCCGCATTATGAACAAGGAGAAAAAATGAATTTAGCAAAATTTAAAGGTATATTCCCTCCAGTCCCTACTATCGTTAATAAAAAAGGGGAACTAGATAAAAAAGGAATGGGCAAATTATTAGATCATCTAATCGATAACGAAGCTGATGGTGTTTTAATTCTAGGTAGTGGTGGTGAGTTCTGCCATATGCCGCCTAAGTTGCGATATGAAGTTGCTGAATTCGCAGTAAATTATATCAATAAACGTATTCCCGTTATGCTTGGCATATCAAGCCCAAGCACAGCTGAGACAATTCAATATGGCAAACATGCAGCCCAAATTGGTGCTGATGCAGTTTTAGTTGTTAATCCTTATTATGCTTTATTAAATAGTGATGCGATTTATAACCATTATAAAACTGTCGCTGAAAATATCGATATCCCTGTACTACTTTACAATTTTCCGGCATTAACCGGTCAAGATATAGGTATTGATGTTATTACAAGACTGGCAAAGGATTTGCCTAATATTATTGGTTTGAAAGATACTATTGATAATATCAGCCATACCCGTGAAGTCATCAACAGAGTTCACGCCTTCCGTCCAGATTTTATCATTTTCAGTGGCTTTGATGAATATATGTTAGACACCCTTATTCTTGGCGGCCACGGTGGTATTCCTGCAACCTTTAATTTTGCACCAAAAATTACTAAAGGAATTTATAAAGCTTTCGTTAAAAAAGATTATGAAAAAGCATTCAAATTACAACGTCAACTTGCAAAATTAATGCCAGTCTATGCAATTGAATCACCTTTCTTTGGCGTAATCAAACAAGCAATAAAACTTTCTGGTGTCGATATTTCGACGGAAGTTTTAGCTCCAGTAGAAAAGCTACCAAAACAGAAAAAAGACTTATTACTTCAAGTTTTAAAGTTAGCGCAAATACCTATTAAAAATAAATAATTGGAGGCATCCATATGAATAATATTGAAGATAAAACAATACCCAAAGGTCGTTGGAAACATATAATTCCGGCCACTATTCTTGTCTATATAGTGGCATATATGGACAGAACCAATATAGCTATTGGTATTGCCGGAGGAATGAATAAAGATTTGGGCATGACCGCATCCTTTGCTGGGCTCGTCGCAGGGATATTTTTTATTGGTTATATCTTTTTACAAATACCTGGCGGTCAAATTGCAGAACGCTATAGCGCAAAAAAATTTATTGCATGGACAATTGTTGTTTGGGGTGGCTTTGCTGCCATCACAGGGTTTGTTCGAGATCCTATTCAACTACTTATTATACGCTTTATCCTCGGCGTCGCTGAAGGTGGCGTTTATCCAGCTATTTTAGCACTCATTGGCCATTGGTTCCCTAACCATGAAAGAGCTAGAGCAATTGCATTTTTCCAAATGAATTTAGCTGCCGCATCTATTATTACAGGTCCTCTATCTGGCTGGTTAATTGAAGCTTGGGGATGGAGAGAAATGTTTATAATTGAAGGAATTATATCTTTAGCATTACTCTTCGTTTGGATGCCTCTCGTTTCTGACTATCCTCATCAAGCTAAATGGCTCGATCAAAGAGAATTAAATTGGTTAAATCAAAAGTTTGAAGAAGATAAAGCACTTATAAAATTAGATGATAAAGCGAGTGTAAAAACAGTATTAAGCAGTATCAACTTATGGAAACTTGTTGCTATCTATTTCTTCTTCCAAATTGGTTTCTATGGTTTTGCACTTTGGATGCCAATGTTAATTAAACAATTAACTGGAAGTGGTATGTCTATTGTCGGCCTTTTAACTGCAGCACCATACATTCTTTGCATTTTTGGACAATATTATATTGCTAAATTATGTGACCAAACCATGAATCGTAGATTATATACCGCAATTCCAATGATTGGTTTCGCTATCTGTTTAACTTTATCAATATTATTAGAAAACAACACATGGCTTGCATATGGAATGATGGTTCTATGTGGCTTTTTCCTACAAGCATATGCAGGGCCATTTTGGACTTTACCACCATTATTATTCCCATCAAATGTTTTAGGTGGCGTCCGAGGAACAATCAATGCTCTAGGCAATTTAGGAGGATTTATTGGACCGTACCTTGTTGGTTTATTAACCGTTACAGTAAGTAAAAATGCAGGATTATATACCTTGGTTGGCGCATTAATCATTGCAATCATTTTATTGTTTACTTTACCAGCAATAACAGCAAAACCAACAAAATAACAAAATTTAAAAATGCATTGGAGGATATTATGCAACAAAAATGTAAATTTGCCAGGGATCTATGGTCACAATTAGATGCATTACGAATGGGAATGAATTATACCGTTGAAGATACGGAAAAACCTCAAGTCCTGATTGATGACTGTTTTGGCGAAAGTCACCCAGGTAGTTATCATCTTGATAGTTTAGGTTATGAAGTTGTTCTTGGCGTGCATGAACGAGGCGGTCGTTCAGTACGTAGCCATGTTACAGATATTTGTGATGGCTGGGGACAAGGTCATGATGGCATGAATTATATATTAGCCTCAAGGGAAGCGATTGCTAATATGGTTGAAATCCATGGCTCTGTCATACCATATGATGCAGCCGTACTTATTTCTAGCTGTGATAAATCAGTACCTGCTCACTTAATTGCAGCAGCACGACTTGATATACCATTAGTTCATGTGCCAGGTGGTTCAATGCGCCCGGCACCTAATATGACAACATCTGATTTAGGTGGTGCCACAGCACAATATAAAAAAGGTGAAATTGATATAAGACAGATTCAAACCTTACAAAGGTGTGGTTGCCCTACCGCTGGAGCATGTCAATTCATGGGTACCGCAAGTACAATGCAATGTATGTCAGAAGCACTTGGCCTAGCATTACCTGGAAGTGCATTAGCACCATCGACAATGTCCGAAATTCGTAGGATGGCCAGATCTGCTGGACATCATGCCATGTATCTAGCCAAAGAAGGAATAACATCACGTAAAATACTCACACCAGCAGCATTTGAAAATGCCATTAAAGTACACGCTGCTATCAGTGGTAGTACAAATGCGCTTATTCACCTACCAGCAATTGCACATGCATCAGGATTTGAATTAACCGCAGATGTATTTGATCGCATCAATAATACCGTACCATACCTTACCAATGTACAGCCAAGTGGAAAATACGTAACAGAACTATTATGGTTTGCCGGCGGTATTCCAATGGTTCAATGGATGATTAAGGATTTACTCGATCTTGATGTAATGACAGTTACTGGGCAGTCTTTAGGTGATAATTTGGAAATGATGCAACAAACTGGTTTCTTTGACCGTAATTTAGGGTATTTGCATAATTACAAATTAGAACGAAATGATTTAATTCGAAATCCTAACAAAGAAAAAATGGGATCTATCGCTGTTTTAAAAGGTAATATAGCGCCAGATGGTGCAGTTATAAAATATACAGCTTGTAGTCCTGATATGCATAAACATACTGGACCAGCCAAAGTTTATAATTCTGAAGAAGCTGCTCAAGAGGCCATTATTAATAATAAAGTTAATCCTGGTGATGTTATTTTCATTCGTTATGAAGGACCAAAAGGTTCAGGTGCCCCAGAAATGTTAATGACTACTGATGCGATTGTCTTTGATAAACGACTTAATGGCAGTGTAGCATTAGTTACTGACGGCCGTTTTTCTGGCGCAACACATGGACCATGCATAGGACATGTATCACCAGAAGCTGCCGATGGAGGTCCAATCGCACTAGTTGAAGATAATGACATTGTCGAAATTGATGTGCATGCAAGAAAACTTAATATCATTGGCATAAATGGAGAGAGCAAAACAGCACAAGAAATTGCTGAAATATTTGCTAAACGGAAAGAAAAATGGACACCGCCAGATTACTCCAAACGAAAAGGTGTATTTAAACAATATACAGAAAGAGCTAAATCGTTAATGGCCGGTGCATATATGGAATAATAAATTAAATCTAAAGTGCCATCTAACAACATTAGTGGCACTTTAAATCATTTATTAAAAATAAATATAATCTATCAGTTCATTCTTAATGATCATTCAATAATGCTCCAAATAACAATCCTAAATAACTTGTCTATAGAGTAATGTAGAGAGTATTATGCTATTAAGTAATATTAATAACTATATACCACCTACCTCAGAATTAAAAATTCAAAATAAAAAGCGAGAAAATTAAGTGATATTAGCGAATAATATTGATGATAATATTTTAAGGGATCTTATCATATATTGGGCAAACCGAGCAAAAGAGTACAGCCAAACCAATCAAGATGAGCTAGCAACTGAAAAAAGAATTATCTGGCAAAAGTTAATTCTGCATCATGCTCCACAAAAAGAAAAGCTACGTGTATTAGATATAGGAACTGGGCCCGGTTTTTTAGCTATCACATTAGCTTTAGCCGGACATGAAGTAACTGCTGTAGATGCTACTGAAGAAATGATAAATCAAGCAAAAAACAATGCAATACAATACCAAGTAAAGGTTAATTTTGTTTTATCAGATGTTCATCGCTTACCATTCGAAGATAATAGTTTTGATTTAATTATATTGCGTAATGTAACGTGGAATTTGAGTAATCCAACTTTAGCATATCAAGAATGGTTTAGAGTGTTAAATACTAAAGGTAAATTACTTAATTTTGATGCCAACTGGTACCTATTTCTTTTTAATAAAGATCTTTATTCACAATATCTGCAGGATAGACAAAATACCATGAATTATGGCATTGAAGATCATTATCGACAAACCAATACGCAAGAAATGGAACGAATAGCTAAATTACTACCATTGAGTAAGGAAATTAGACCTGAATGGGATAAGAACATTTTACAATTAATTGGTTATAAAAATATTCATATTGAAAACGATATATCAAAAGTTGTTTGGGATGAAATTGAACAAATTAACTATCATTCAACGCCAATGTTCTTAATAGCAGCAGAAAAACAATAAAAACATATTTCTCATAGAAATATAATTACTTTGGTTCGAGTTACTGAAATTGATTTGTAAAAATAATTGAGGAGTCTATACCATGTTGTTAAGTTTTAAATATGAGTTAACCACTCATAAAAACATACAGAAATGAGTAAAGATGTAATAACCATAACGTTTAAACCAATGTTATTGCCAATAGAAATATCGTCCTAATCTTTATCAATCAATATTCCTATTAATTGATTATTTTTTCCCGATAATGATTATCTTTGCTCTGATTGATAAGGTTTATTTGTAAAAATAATTGAGGAGTCTATACCGCCTTACTAATATATGCATGTTATCTTATTGATATCGTTTCTAATTAAAAACCACGCTATTTCATTATTTCGATTTAAATCACAACACTCAAATTTAAAACATCTTATGAATTAAACTATTTTAAATTCCTTTATATTGGAACACCCAAAAAAATTCCAATATAAAGGAATAACCAATTGTAAATTATAAATTTTTTATGATCAAGTTCACAATAATGCGATTAAATAGTTGTACCAATATTTGATAAAAGTACAATTTACCTTATCCAATATACAGGATGAAAGTACAATATATAGGAATGTATGTCTAAAGTACCCGCTTTACAAAGAACAATTAAAATACTTAACTTTATCTCATCTAAAGGTAGATGCAGTGCTGCAGAAATAATCAATAACCTACAAATTCCTAAAAGTTCTGCTTATCTTTTACTAGAAGAACTAAAGTCATATCAATTTATTAAACAAGATCAGAATGGTGATTATTTTTTATGGATAAAACTAGTTGAGTTAGGTGAGCTTGCTTCAAATTGTTTTGATATTAGAGAAATAGCAAAAAAACACCTTGCCAGATTAACCAATAATACTGGGCTTTTAACTCATTTAGGAATTTTAGATAATAAAACCGCTTATTATATTTTGAAATGTGAATCACACAGCACGATCAGTGTTCGTTCTTATGTAGGAAAACAAGTATCGCTTTATCGTTCTGGCGTCGGCAAATGCTTATTAGCCTTCCAACCTAGCGAAAAAATATCCGAAATCGTTAACCAATTTTCTTTTGAACAAAAAACCGCAAATACAATTATGTCCATCAGTTCATTACATACAGAATTGGCCAAGATTCGTCAACAAGGTTGTAGTTTTGATAATGAAGAAGATTATATAAATATAAGATGCATAGCGGCACCTATATTTAATGCACAAAATAATATTGCTGCGGCAATATCGGCTGTAGGAACAACATTTCAAATAACCGACCATGTATTACCGGAAATTACGATTAAAATCAAGGAATGTGCAAAAGATATCTCAAAAGAATTGGGTTGTCTTATGTACGAATAATTTTTGTAACTTTTAAAGGAGAAATTAAATGAAGCTACCAAAAATAAAAGAAGTAAGAGCTTATTTTATGGGAGGAGCAACCGCCGAGAAAGGTAGTGGCGGGGCAGACTATCACGATCAGGGCGGCCACCACTGGATCGACGACCATATCGCCACGCCAATGAGCAAGTATAAAGACTATGAACAATCACGTCAATCTTTTGGTATTAACGTTCTTGGAACACTTATTGTCGAAGTTGAAGCTGATAATGGACAAATTGGATTTGCCGTATCAACTGGCGGAGAAATGGGATGTTTTATTGTTGAAAAACATCTAAATAGATTTATTGAAGGAAAATGTGTTTCTGATATCAAACTAATTCACGACCAAATGATGAATGCAACCATGTATTATTCTGGTTCAGGTGGTTTAGTGATGAACACTATATCATGTGTTGATTTAGCCCTTTGGGATCTATTTGGTAAAGTAACTGATCTACCTGTATATAAATTATTAGGTGGTGCAGTCCGTGATGAAATTCAATTTTATGCAACTGGTGCTCGCCCTGATTTAGCAAAAGAGATGGGCTTTATTGGTGGCAAGATGCCTACACATTGGGGACCACATGATGGAGATCAAGGCATCAAAAAAGATGCGGAAATGGTTGCCGACATGCGCGAAAAGTGTGGACCTGATTTTTGGCTAATGCTTGATTGCTGGATGAGTCAAGACGTAAATTATGCCACAAAACTTGCTTATGCTTGTGCGCCTTATAACTTAAAATGGATTGAAGAATGTTTACCTCCGCAACAATATGAAGGATACCGAGAGTTAAAACGCAATGCACCGCCAGGAATGATGGTCACATCTGGTGAACATCATGGAACAATTCAATCATTTAGAACATTATCTGAAACTGGAATTGATATCATGCAACCAGATGTTGGTTGGTGTGGAGGCTTAACCACATTACTTGAAATTGCTGCAATTGCGAAATCAAAAGGACAACTGGTCGTACCTCATGGTTCATCCGTTTATTCTCACCATGCAGTAATTACATTCACAAATACCCCATTTAGTGAGTTTTTAATGACGAGTCCTGATTGTTCAACACTCCGTCCGCAATTTGATCCAATATTGATTGATGAACCCGTTCCTGTAAATGGAAGAATTCATAAATCAGTACTTGATAAACCAGGATTTGGTGTTGAATTAAATCGTGAATGTAAATTAATTCGTCCTTATTCTCATTAATTATATGAGGAAGAATAAGTTTATTTATTGATTTATTGCAGTTTTAAAAGGAACTTAAAACTGCGATTTTAGATTCAATAAAATTATTTTCTTCATATGAACATCATTTATATCTCTGTAATTTTTATGGAGAGGGGGATTTTTATGTCTAATATTCTCGAAAAAGCGGTAAGCAAAACCCGTTTAAGACTTGTTCCATTCATGTTAATACTATACGTATTAGCATTTTTAGACCGTGCAAATATTGGCTTTGCCAAATCAGCATATCAATTAGATACAGGGCTCAGCAATGAAGCATTTGCACTTGGAGCCGGTATTTTCTTCGTAGCTTATGCTTTTTTAGGCGCACCAGCCAATTTATTAATGCGTAAATTTGGTGCTCGTTACTGGATTGGCGGTACAACTTTAGTATGGGGATTATTATCCGCCGCAATGGCTTATGCTGACTCTGAATGGAAATTTTTAACCGTTCGTGTACTGCTTGGTATGGCGGAAGCTGGTTTCTTCCCGGGGATGATCTATTTAACTTCGCAATGGTTCCCACAAAAGCATCGCGCAGGAATAATGGGGTTATTTTATATGGGAGCACCTTTAGCGCTAACATTTGGCTCACCGCTATCTGGTGCTTTATTAGAAATGCATGGCTTTTTAGATCACCCAGGTTGGTACTGGATGTTTATTATTGAAGGTATTCTTGCTGTTATAGCTGGTATTGTTACTTTTATTTATCTTGATGACAACATCAGTAATGCTAGATTTTTAAATGAAATTGAAAAACAAGCATTACAAGAAAAATTATCATCAGAAGAGAGTGTAAAAACAACATCTAAAATAATCGATGCTATCAGTAATGTCACTGTTTGGCATCTAGCCATTATTTACATGATAATTCAAATTAGTGTTTACGGGCTAATTTTCTTTTTACCAACACAAGTAGCTCAATTAATGGGAACAACGGTTGGTTTTAAAGCCTCACTCGTAGCCGCAATTCCTTGGATTGCAGCATTATTCGGTACTTATTTTATTCCTCGATATTCAGACAAAGTTGGAGAAAGAAGAAATATCGCTGCTATAACATTATTGGTAGCAGGTTTAGGTATTGGAATATCTGCACTTGCAAGTCCTAGTATTGCAATTATTGCCCTTTGTTTTGCGGCGATTGGTTTTATTGCGGTACAACCGGTTTTCTGGACTATACCAACTAACCTTTTATCTGGAGCAGCCCTAGCAGCAGGCATAGGATTTATTAATATGTTTGGTGCATTTGGCGGTTTTTTAGCACCAATTATTCGTGTAAAAGCAGAAACGCTTTTTAATAACAATATAGCAGGCTTACTAACTTTAGCACTGATAACAATAATCGGCACTATAACTATATTCATGCTAAAACAAACTAACAAAAATAGTTAACAAACAGAGCTTATTGATTTTATCAATAAGCTCCTAATACATTAGGGATAACATAATGAAAAAACTATTGGAAAATAAATTTAAACAAGAAATTACCAAAGGAAATTTACAAATTGGCCTTTGGTTATCTTCAGCGACATCTTATATGGCTGAAATTGCTGCAACCTCAGAATATGATTGGTTACTACTTGATGGTGAACATGCACCAAATACAGCACAAACATTACTCACCCAGCTACAAGCAATCGCTCCATATGCCAGTCATCCTGTCGTGCGCCCTTTAGAAGGTAGTCAAGCTAACATAAAACAGATTTTAGATATTGGTTCTCAGACATTATTAATACCAATGGTTGAAACAGGCGAACAAGCAAAGGCTGTAGTTTCAGCGACACGTTATCCACCCGAAGGAACCCGTGGCGTAGGTGCTAGTGTAGCAAGAGCTGCCCGCTGGGGGAAAATTGAAAAGTATATGCAACAAGTCAACGATTCGCTGTGTCTATTAGTACAAGTTGAAAGTAAAAAAGCACTCGAAAATCTTGATGAAATTGTTATGACCGAAGGAGTAGATGGCGTATTTATTGGCCCTGCAGATTTATCCGCATCCTTAGGTTATCCAGATAATGCTGGGCATCCGGAAGTACAAAAAATAATTGAAAAAACAATTAAAAGAATTAGGCAATTAGGTAAAGCTGCTGGGTTTTTAGCTGTTGATATCGAAATGGCGCAAAAATGTATCTCATGGGGAGCAAATTTCGTTGCTGTAGGTGTGGATACAATGCTGTATATGCAGGCTATTGATGAAAGATTAAAACACTTTAAACAGTTAAAAAGCCCCAATAAATCATCTTCAGTTTCATATTAATAAAGAAAGAGGTTAAAAATGAGTCATAGAATGATTTTGAATCAAACCGCATATTTTGGGGTGAATTCGATTCATAATATTATCGATGAAGTAAAAAAACGCGGCTATCAAAAAGCTTTAGTTGTTACTGATAAAGAACTGATTAAATTTAAAGTTGCAACTAAGGTTACTGAGTTACTTGATTCGGCAGAATTAGATTATCAAATATTTGATGAAGTTATGCCTAATCCAACAATTAGTATAGTAAAACAAGGAATAGAGATATTTAAGCAATCAAATGCAGATTATTTAATAGCGATTGGTGGTGGTTCACCGCAAGATACCGCTAAAGCGATTGGAATTGTGATAAATAATCCTGAATTTTCTGATATTCGTAGTTTAGAAGGTTTAGCGGAAACCAAAAAACCGTCTATCCCAATCATTGCCATTCCAACAACATCGGGAACAGCAGCAGAAGTAACGATCAATTATGTTATTACCGATGAAGAAAATAAGAGAAAATTTGTCTGTGTAGATCCTCACGATATACCTGTTTTGACTTTAGTTGATCCTAATATGATGATTAGTATGCCAGCCAGTTTAAAA
The DNA here is from genome assembly GCF_002142015.1 of Gilliamella sp. A7. NCBI lineage: Bacteria > Pseudomonadati > Pseudomonadota > Gammaproteobacteria > Orbales > Orbaceae > Gilliamella > Gilliamella sp. A7. The sequence goes on along the minus strand of NZ_NASN01000002.1, from coordinate 47,483 downwards.
GCAGCAACGGGGATTGATGCACTGACTCATGCAATAGAAGGCTATATCACAAAAGGTGCATGGGAGATGAGTGATATGTTTCATTTGAAAGCAATTGAAATTATTGCTCGTTCACTACGCGATTCGGTGAATGGTGATCTCAATGGCGTTGAACAAATGGCTTTAGGTCAATATATTGCTGGAATGGGATTCTCAAATGTTGGTCTCGGCTTAGTTCATGGTATGGCACATCCATTAGGTGCTTTTTATAATGTTCCTCATGGTGTTGCGAATGCAATATTGCTTCCTCATATCATGCAATATAATGCACCGTACACAGGTGAAAAATATCGTCATATAGCCAAAGCAATGGGGATAAAAAATACTGAAGATATGACAATTGAAGATGCTCGAAATGCAGCCGTGAATGCCGTTTTCCAATTAAATAATGATGTCAAAATTCCAACAAACTTACATATGGTTGGCGTGAAGAAGGAAGACATAACAGCATTAGCCGAAGCAGCGTATGCTGATGTATGTACACAAGGAAATCCAAGAGAAACAAATATATCAGATATTGAAAAACTATATCACTCAGTTTTTTAATTTTAGTAACTTAACATAATTAACAATATTTAATAATTATCAAATAGATGGAGTTATTCATTTAATAAGTCCATCTATCATTAAAGTTAATCATCAATTGTCAAATTACGAGTCGTTAAATCAAATGGCGTTAATTGATAAACGTAATAGTTAAGCCAATTACTAAATAGTAAATAAGCATGACTTCGCCATGTTGCTTTCGGAGTTAAATTAGGATTATTTTCTGGGAAATAATTAAAAGGAATTTCAGGGTTTATACCAGCTTTCAAATCACGATAATACTCATTAGCCAAAGTAAATGAATCATATTCTGGATGCCCAGTAACAAACGCCATTCGTTTATCGGCGGTTGCCATTAAGTATGGGCCAGTTATATCTGACTCAGCTAAAATATTTAAATCGGTATAGTTTTTAATTTTATCAATTGGAAAATCAGCATTACGAGAATGTGGTGCTAAAAATGTATCATCAAAACCACGGGTTAAAATAGCATTTGGTTGCAAGATTTGGTGTTGATAAACACCGGATAACTTTTGTGAACGGGTGAATTTAGGTAAATCATATAAGACATTTAATGCCGCTTGCACCGCCCAACAAACAAACATGGTTGAGGTTACATGATCTTTCGCCCAAGTAATAATTTCAGCTAACTTAGGCCAATACACAACATCTGAAAAAGCGACTTTACCTAATGGCGCTCCAGTAATAATAAGTCCATCAAAATTCTGTTCACGAATATCATCAAAATCACAATAAAAGCTATTCAAATGTTCTATTGGCGTATTTTTAGATTCACGCTGATCTATTCTTAATAACTGAATATTCACCTGTAAAGATGAGTTAGAAAGTAACCGCAAAAATTGATTTTCAGTTTCTATTTTTTTCGGCATCAAATTTAAGAAAAGAAGCTTAAGTGGACGAATTTCTTGAGTATTAGCACGCGTTGAAGTCATCACAAATACATTTTCATTTCGAAGAACATCAACTGCCGGTAATGAATCAGGAATACATATAGGCATAACAAAAGCTCCTAACAATAATAAATTATCTTCTATAACACTGAAAAAACGGACGTCTAGAAATCTATATAGCTAAATATAGAGCGTTTTAAAAAATTTGTCGAGTATTTATTGGAAAATAAATAGAATATTTTAAACAAAATCAGAATAATAACTGCGTTATTTGGTTAATACTGCTGCAAAATAAAACTAAAAAGCTCGAGTATCTGTCCGCCAAGTATCGGCTGTTAGTGCTTCACCAAAATAACTATTGATAAGCTTTTGAGTAATGTCACTTAATGGCGAAGCTAAAACTTCGGCTGTATTACCATATTCGACCACTTCACCATTATGCATAACGATAATTTGGTCACTAATATGTTTGATCATTCCGATATCTTGTGTGACATAAACATAAGATATCTGTTGCTCTTCTTGTAATGACAACATTAAATTAACAAGTTGTGAACGCATTGAAATATCTAATGCAGCTAAAGCTTCATCAAGAATTATCACTTTAGGCTTTAAAATGAGTGCTCTAGCCAAAGCGACTCGTTGTTTTTGCCCTGCAGCCATCACTGACGGATAATAAGAAGCATGTTCCGGTAATAAACCAACTTGTTTTAAAACAGCATTGATTAATTTTTCCCGTTCATGACTGCTATAATTGGCATTGCGTTTAAGTGGAATTTCAAGCAATTGGCCAATACGAAGCCGTGGATCAAATGAACTTTCAACATGTTGAAATATCATTCGAATCAGTTGCGAACGATGGCCAAAATCGCCATATTCTACTTTGTTACCATCAACCCAAATATCGCCACTATCTGGTTTAATCATACCAACCAGCATTTTAGCTAATGTCGATTTTCCGGAACCATTTTGTCCAATAATGGCTAACGTTTTCCCTTCATTTAGCGAAAACGACAAGGGTTTGACCGCATCAATTTGTAAATGACCAAAGAGTCCTTTAGGGATTTTAAATCGCTTTGATAAATTTCGGACTTTTAATATTGGGTTCATTAACTATTCCTATATCTCAAACTACTCATCAGTATTTAATGGAAAATGACAGGCTACCGAATGATCTTTGATTGGGATAAGTTCTGGTGCTTGTATACATTTTTTTTGTGCATAAGGACAACGAGGCCCCAACCGACAACCAATGGGTAAATGTTCCAATGATGGAATAACGCCAGGTAAGGTATTTAAAGGGCTTTTATGAGGCATCGCTTTACCAAAATCAGGGATAGCATAAATCAATGCCTGAGTATAAGGGTGATAAGGTGATTTAATCAAATCTTCACTATCAGCAACCTCAACAGTTTGTCCGCAATATAGGACATTGATACGATCAGTCCAGCGAGTAACCATTTGCAAATCATGGCTAATCAGTAAAATAGTCGTACCCATATTTTGATTCATACTCGCAAGCAAACGAAATATTTGCGCTTCGGTTGTCGCTTCCATGGCATTGGTTGGTTCATCGGCAATAAGTAATTTAGGTTGATTAGCTAATGCTATCGCAATCATCACTTTCTGACATTCGCCTTCCGTTAATTCAAATGGATACGATTTAAGTATTTCTTTATGATCTTTAATCCCAACACGATGTAGTAACTCAATCGCGCGATTCTTACGCCAAAACAGTCGTTGCCACCAATGTCCTTTAAATGTTCTTCGCGGAATCGCCTCAATTAATTGTTGACCAATTTTCATAGACGGATCTAAACAAGATTGTGGCTCTTGGAATACCATGGATATATTATCACTAATCACTTTTCGCCGTTGTTTCGGTGTCAACTTCAATAAATCAACATCATTAAAATAGAAACGATCAGCAGAAATCTTCCAATTATGATTAGTGACACCCAGTATCGCCTTAGCAATTAGACTTTTACCTGAACCTGATTCACCAACTAGCCCACGAATTTCACCTTCTGATAGTTTTAAATTGACGCGATCAATCGCCCGTAATAGGCCATCAGGAGTAATAAACTCAATAGTTAAATTACGAATGTCTAATAGTGCCATGATTAATGCCCTACTCGCTGACCATATAACCCAAAATTGAATAAATAAACCAAAATAATCGTAATAGAGACAGCAATTGCTGGAGCTAAAAAGGCCAATAAATTAACATCCATTATGTCTTTCATCTTAAACATCATCATGCCTAAATCAGGCCGAGAAAAATCATTCGCAAAGCCTAAAAACGTAATGGTTGTGATAGCTAAAATAACCGAACCAAATAATGACACTATCTCGGTCAAATAAACCGGTAAGATATTAGGTACAATATAATGATTTAAAATAGTAAATGAAGATAAACCATCAAGTCGATAGGCGGTAATGTAAGTTTTATTCCACTCTTTAATAACCCGTTGATGGACATTATAAATAAACCGTGGCGCATAAGATAAACCTATGACCACTAAGGTATTGGTTATATCGTTTTCTAATAGCAAACTAATTACAATCACACCCAATAATGGTGGCACAACCATAAAGAATTTAAAGATAAATAAGATAAACGGCCGAATAAATGCGACAAAAAACATCAAATAATTAATCACACCACCAATGATAATGACATAAAAAACCACTTTTAATGTCATTGAGATAGTTGAACGATAGCCAATCAATAAATAATCGAAAATATCTTGCCCTTGAGCTGTTGTTCCTAATACATGATTGATATCACCAGTTGGCCACCAGGCGGGAGGCAAAGAAGCGACATATACTGGATTTAAATGAGCATGAAAAAACCATTTAGTTGATAATGCAATAAAAGCTATGCCCAAAATCCCATAAAAACTGATAATTAAGTACAAATTGCTATGCAATTTATGCAAACATAACTTCATATGCTTAGCTAACAAGCTCATCCTAGACATAGTGTTCCTTATGACGTAATGGATAAATAGCAATAGCTGATATCTCACCCAATAAAGTTAATAAACTAATCACTGTTCCACAAGCAAGGATTGCTATCGAAATAATAAAATAATTATGATTACGATAAGCCAACATAACCCATTGGCCAAGACCAACACGGTTAAACAAGATTTCAATCACCATCGTTGAAAATAGTAGAGTCGTTGTATTATATGTCAATTGTGGGATTGTCGCCGGAATTGAATTTGGTAATAAATGTCGACGTAAAATTTTAAATGGTGAGCGCTCGCGGATAATTGCCATTTTAATATAGTTTTGCCTTGAGGTATTTTTAACATTTTCACTGACTAATTGAATAGTCACAATGCTTGGCTGAATCGCTAAAATAATTGTTGGCAAAAGTAAATAATGCAGTTGATCCAAAATTGCCGGTAATTTGTCTGCTCGCGATGAAAGGATAATATCTAATAAAGAACTCCCCGTTACTGATATTGATATATCGAAGTTCATTGACATTGGCAAGGTTGATGAAAGATAGAACATCACTAAAGTTGCTAACATAACAATCGGACAAGAATAAAAGATTAAACAACCAAATCGAATTGTGGTATTGAGCCAATTTATATTACTTAAACCAAGAAAAATCCCTAACGGAATACCAATAAATAACGCAACAAGTAACGCTAAAATACAAAGCTCAAATGTCGTTAATAACGTATCGAAAAAAGGAACGGTTTCACCAGATATTAACCTAAATTGACCTTGCAATAGTTGCTTAAAAAAAGCGCTATATGCATCAAAAAAAGTTAAATCACTAAAAATAGATTGGGGAACAAAATAAACCAGACAAAAGCTGATCTGGGCAAGTACGCAGATAATAAATAAAAACGTCACTATTTTTTTTAAAATATAGATAATCATTGTTTATCTTTATCGCTATTATGAGTTAAGAATAACGGCGACATTTGTCACCGTTATTTATCTATACACTACTCAGGTATAACCGGTTTACTTGCTGCAGCATAAGCGTGATCTTGCGCACTTAAGCCACCCGCATTACCTTTACCTTCATAATGATAATCTAACTCTTCTCGGGTTTTTATCCCGCTATTAGATTCTACATAATCTGGAGCAGGAGCCTTTGTCATTGCTGATGAAGAATAACCAGCAGTCGTTTCTGTTGCAGGTATGGTGACAACTTCATCGGTCTGAGGTTTATTTTCTTGAACATCAACATCAGTTTGAGAGCTCGTTACTGATGCTTTTGGTTGTTGTTGTAGTTTTGAGTCACTAACAACTGATTGTTCAACACTATTAGTATTCACCTCATCTTTAATTACGATTGGTAATAAAAGTGAAGGAATGACTGGTACAACATTATTTGGTTGTTCACTATTCACTTGGCTATAATCAACCGCTACCCGACCTAATGCTAGCTCTAACGATGCAGCTGCAAATGATAACGGCATTGGTGACTGTTTTAGTTCAGTATTTTTGCCACGACGTTTGGTACGAGGTGTATTCATACGCAAATGTCGAGATGTGCGTCGTTGACGTTTTGGTTGTGATTCGCCACCAGCTTTATTTTCACCCGTTTCTGGAACAATAATTGGTAACAACAAAGAAGGAATTACAATACGCTCTTTTTCGTTCTGAATTGGCGCATCACTATTTTTAATCCGAACACTCTTAGTTAAGTTTCGTTGTTGTCTGCGTGGTTTAGCTTCTTTTTGTTTTAGCTGTGCAGTTTCATTAACTACTTTATCTGCCTTATCTGCCTTGATACTATTCGCTGTACCGGCGTTACCATTGTTATTTTGCTTGCTACGGCGGTTATTACGTGTTGGCTCTTTAACTTCTTCAGTAGTTGTATTATTTGCTACAGATGCCGCATTATTGTTACGATTATTACGTTGACGTCGATTATTTGAACGTTGATTGTCTCGTCGTTTATTTTGCTGAGGCTTAACTTCAGGCTTTGGTGTCTCTTTTTCAGTAACAAATAGTTGGCGAATCTTTTTAAACAATCCACCAAATAAACTAGTTGATTCCTCTACTTTCTTCGGCTCAACTTTTGCTTTTGGCGCTTTGCTTGCTTCTACTTTAGGGCCAGATAATACTGCTTGCTCTACCACTAATTCAGCAACTTGATCTTCTTCCTCTTCTTCTAGTTCACGAATCAATTTAGGTAAATTGTAGCTTAATACATCGGTCTCTTCACCACGACGCTTACGAATAACTTTATAAAGAGGTGTTTCCATCTCTTCATCACCAGCAATAACGATTTTAACGTCTGGATGCATTCTTTCGATATTGGTAATGGCTCGACGTTTTTCATTAAGCAAATAACTTGCAATTGGTACAGGCACAATCACGTCAATCTGCACGGTATTATCTTTCATCGCTTCTTCTTGAATTAAGCGAAGAATTGACAGTGATAATGAGTTATTATCACGAACCGTACCTGTCCCTTGGCAGCGCGGACAAATATGGTGAGTAGCTTCACGCAACGAAGGACTTAAACGTTGACGAGACATCTCAAGTAGACCAAAACGAGAAATACGTGTGGTTTGAATTCTTGCTCGGTCAGTTTTCATCGCTTCTTTCAAGCGATTTTCAACTTCACGCTGATTACGGATTGGCGTCATATCGATAAAATCGATAACAATTAAACCACCTAAATCACGTAAGCGTAATTGACGAGCAATCTCTTCCGCTGCTTCAAGGTTAGTATTAAATGCAGTCTCTTCAATATCGCTACCGCGGATAGATTTCGCTGAGTTGATATCAATAGCGGTTAATGCTTCGGTCGCATCAATAACAATAGAGCCACCAGATGGTAATCGAACTTCACGTTGGAATGCTGATTCAATCTGCCCTTCAATTTGGAAATGGTTAAATAATGGTACATCACCCTCATAAAGTTTTAGGCGACTCACATACTCAACTCGGCCTAAATCAGCTAATCGTTTTTTAGCAATTTCAAGCACTTTGGGATTATCAATAAGAATATCACCAACATCATCACGCAAATAATCACGGAATGCACGAGTAATAATATCGCTTTCTTTATGGATTAAACTTGGCGCTGGATGATTTTTAGATTCGTTCTGAATTGCAGTCCAATAGTTGACTAAAGCATTCAAATCCTGTTGCAACTCTTCTTGGCTTTTACCAACCCCTGCAGTTCTCGCAATAACCCCCATACCTTTTGGTTTTTCTAGCGCATCAATAATACGCTTAAGGTCAGCACGCTCTTCACCTTCAATACGACGTGAAACGCCACCGGCTCTAGGATCATTTGGCATTAAAACTAAATAGCTACCAGCTAAACTAATATAAGTGGTTAAAGCAGCACCTTTTTTACCACGAATTTCTTTTTCTATTTGAATAAGAACTTCTTGGCCTTCTTGTAAATGTTTAATACTACGACGACCAGAGATATTGGAAGGGAAATAGCTTTCAGCGATCTCTTTTAGAGGTAAAAAACCATCTCGTTCACCACCGTAAGAGACAAATGCAGCTTCTAAACTAGGATTGATTTTAGTGATTTTGCCTTTATAAATATTGGCTTTTTTTTGTTCGTGACCAAGGCTTTCGATATCTAAATCATACAAGCGTTGGCCATCAACAAGGGCAACACGCAGCTCTTCTTGCTGGGTTGCATTGATTAGCATTCTTTTCATTATTCTACACTCTTCATTAATCTAAATTAACTGTAGGTAGAATTTTATTATTAACAATAAACGCTTATTTTTAACAATGATAAACAATAGTACTTACTTAAATATTTTTTATACCGTATTCATTATTTTATTTGTGTTATTTTTGTTATTATTTTATGTGAAATCAGTATAACTTATCCAACATCAATACACTTTTTAGAGGTAATATTACATTCAAAACACCTATGCACTTTTTGAACACCACTAAACATACAATTATTGATATTATTTCAATGATGAGTTTGCAAATTCTATTTTTCTACAATTTAACAAACCACTAAATCTTTATATGATTGTTTAAAATAAACATATTAATTAATTATAATAATTCTACTTACGCTATTTTATTTTGACAAACTGTAATGTCTAACGCCATTGCTGCATTACATGGATAAAATATCCGTGTCTATTATTCACGTTTCAGCAACGGATAGCAAGCAAATTAAACTGACTATTTTATAAACAATTTAATGCTGATTTTGAACTGCCTTAAAATTAGACTGAAAACACAATAAAAAAAGCTTTAATCCCTAATTTTTCATCAATTAATTAGAGATGACTTTGGCAAATTTTTTATATCAATTTATAACATATTTGATGAATTTAAAAACTTAACTTTAACAATTGTGTATATGCCAATTTAATCCGTATAATATTAGGCAACTATCGATTATAAAATGAACTACGAGATAATATTAAGTTATGGAATCGCCTGAAAAAGTAGCATTGCTTGATTTTACCCAGCGTTGGATCGCTCAATTTGAACATGCACCACAAAGTGAAGAATTACATGGTTTACCCTCTCCTTGCATTATCAAAACTGAAAATCTTGCCGTTTATTGGCAACCCTTTTTACTTAATCCACCAAGAGATTTAACCATCGCAGAACAAGTTATTAACATCAGAATCCACCCAAGTGCACATATATTTTACGGCACACAATATGCTGCAAATCTGACAGCAAAATTTGCTGACGTTAATTTAATTTTATTGCAAGCGTGGAATGATGATGACTTTTCAAATTTAGAAAAAAATTTAATTGCTCACCTATCACAACAAAAAAAGTTAAAGCGAACGCCGACCATTTTTATCGCCTCAACCAATGAAGATACTGAAATCGTCGCATTAAATAATTTGACTGGTGAAGTGGTTAAAGAAGATTTAATAACTGGGCAATTGACAACATTATCATCTGATTTAGCGTCATTTCTTGAAAAACTTATCGTTATAGCATAATAATTTGCTTTCGATAATCACTAAGCTGTGGTACAAATGAGGTTCAACCGCATTGAGGTTTACAAATTGTAACTTGCCAAACAATGTGTATATAATGCAATAAGTGTCACTAAAAGAAATAGGTAACTTATGTTTGAATATTTATTAGCAGCACCAGCAGATCCTATTTTAGGCTTAGCGGATCTCTACAACAAGGATGAACGCACCAACAAAATTAATTTAAGTGTTGGTGTCTATAAAGATGAAACCACCAAAACACCTATTTTAGAAAGTGTAAAAAAAGCTGAACATCTATTGCTAGATGATGAAACCACAAAAAGCTATTTACCCATTGATGGTGTTAATTCATTTAATATTGCCACCCAAATTTTACTGTTCGGTAGTGAAAATCAACGAGCGAGAACTGCACAAGCCCCTGGCGGAACCGGTGCATTACGCATCATGGCTGATTTTTTATCTCGCCGTACGAAAATAAAACGAGTATGGATAAGTAATCCATCGTGGCCTAATCATCGCAGCGTATTTCAAACTGCGGGATTAGAAGTACGAGAATACCATTATTATAATGCTCAAACTCGAAGCATTGATTTTGATGGTTTAATGAGTGATTTAAATCAAGTTGTCGCCGGCGAAGCCGTGCTATTTCATGGTTGCTGCCATAACCCTACCGGTATCGATCCGACCCCAGAACAATGGCAAGCGATTTCAGAGTTAGCCTTAAAAAATGGTTGGTTACCACTATTTGACCTCGCTTATCAAGGGTTTGGTCAAGGCATAGAAGAAGACGTATATGGACTTAGATTGTTTGCGAATAATCAACCTGAATTACTGATTGCTAGCTCTTACTCAAAAAATTTCGGTTTATATAATGAGCGTGTTGGTGCATTCACTTTAATTGCTGCGGATAGCGAAATTGCCGATCGGGCATTTAGTCAGGTCAAAACCATTATCAGAGCCAATTACTCTAATCCTCCAGCCCATGGAGCTAAAATTGTCTCTTATATATTAAACAATACTGAGTTAAAAGAAGAGTGGATTGATGAATTAACTAGCATGCGTCAACGAATTCATCGTATGCGCCAACTATTTGTGAAAACTTTACAAGATAAAGGCGCTAACCAAGATTTTAGTTTTATTGCCAAACAAAATGGTATGTTTTCATTTAGCGGTTTAACTGAAGAACAAGTGCTTAAATTGCGTAATGATTATGGCATTTATATTGTTAATTCAGGACGAATCAATGTTGCCGGAATGACTATCGATAATATGTCTAGACTTTGTGAATCAATTGTCGAGGTTTTATAGCATATCTGTTTCGCAAACTATTATTTAATACAGTTGAATACATTGGCCGTTAATGTAAAATTTAATCACCAATGTATTCAATTTTTTAACCATAAAAATTTCTTTCATAACCTCAAACAATATTATCTATTAAGTCTTGAATTGATCTTAGCCATTACCTCACATTAACTATTGGTAAAATATTCGCTGTTATCGGCTTAAAAAACCCCTCTCCTCAAAATTTTTTGTTAAATAGTCAGCGTTTTAAACAATAAGTTCATACTACTGGCTCAATCATTAATTCTATTATTCTTTTTAGTTATATCATTAGACAAACTGGCTATTAGACGTTAATTCAATAATTAATAATAATTGTTCAATCAGCTATAGCATTTTTATCGAGGATAGTTTTGTGGCATCGCATATTTTAGATTTTTTAATTTTAGGCAATAACTTTGGTACTAGCGAAATGCGCCAAATATGGTCTGAGCAAAATCGTTTAGAAAAGCAAGTGCTAGTTGAGGTCGCCTTAGCCAAAGCACAAGGTGAATTAGGTGTTATTCCTGCTGATGTTGCTGAGACAATTATTAGCAAAGCTGATGCATCAAAATTATCTCTTGAACAACTAGCTCAAGAAGCAGCCAAAGCCAAACATTCACTAATGTCAACAATCAACGCCTTGCAAAAACAGGTTGGCGATGCCGGTGAATACATTCATTATGGCGCAACCACTCAAGATATTGTTGATACAGCAACTGTCCTTCAGATACAACAATCATTCGCTATCATTGAGCGAGATACAAAATTAATTGCCAATCAATTGAAACTGTTAGCTAAACAATATCAATATTTACCTATGGTTGGTCGTACCCACGGTATGCAAGCTCTACCAACGACATTTGGCTTCAAATTAGCGGTTTGGTTAGATGAATTTGTTCGACATTTACAACGTTTATCAGAAATAAAACAACGCGTTTTAGTCGGCAATATTAGTGGGGCTATTTGTACTTACGCATCAATGGGAGAACGCGGCCCACAAGTTGAGCAACGAGCATTAACGTTACTAGGACTCAACACGCCAAATATAGGTTGGCAAGCTGCTCGTGACCGTTTTTCAGAATACGCTTCAGTAATTGCCCTTATTAGTGGCACCCTTGGCAAAATAGGTAACGAATTTTACAACCTTATGCGAACCGAAATTAACGAAGTCGAAGAGCCTTTTTCCGATGGTAAAATTGGCTCAACCACCATGCCGCATAAACGTAATCCAGCCGCATTAGAAGGTTTAGCCAGCCTTACCGCCCCTCTATTAAAAAGTGTGGCACTTATCCATGAATCAATGAAGGTTGAACATGAACGAGATGCCATGAGTTGGCGAGCTGAATGGATCGCGCTCCCGGAAATCAATCTTTATATTTCGGCACAACTACAAACGGCTTTAGCGGTGTTAAAAGGTTTAAAAGTGAATGCCGATCAAATGTTAGTTAATTTGGCAAAACAAAATGGCCTACTATTATCAGAAAAAGTGATGTTTGAAATTGGCAAACGTTTAGGCAAACAAACCGCTCATCATTTGGTTTATGAAAACGCGATGCAGGCATACGAACAAAATCGACCATTTAAATCAGTATTATTAGAAGATCCTCGTTTAAATAAACACTTTACTGAATCTGAACTTGATAATTGGTTAGATCCAATTAATTATCTCGGCAGTGCAGCAGAAAAAGTCGAACAAGTCATTAAATATGCCGAGCACAGCGGAGTATTATTATGAGTTTTCGCTTAATCAACCGTTCCGATATTACTGCATATCAGCAATTATTGCACCGAGCCTATCAAGCTACATCACAATTAGGCATCCATTTTGCTGCAGCAACGGTCGAAGCAGAAGAGATAATTCAACATATTGATTCGAATCCAGTTTATCTATTTGAAAAAGATCATAAATTGATATCCACACTCAGTATTCGCATGCCATGGGGAAATAACCCAGGTCCTTATGGATTACCTCATTTAGGCTGGTTTGCAACCGATCCAGCTTATAAAGGTCAAGGATATGGTAATGCTTTATGGGATTGGGTTGAAAAAGAAATTTTAATTAATCAACTTAAACTGCCAGCAGTAACTTTAGGTACAGCAGCCAATCATCCATGGCTAGCTAAAATATATCGCCAAAAAGGCTATCAACAAATTGGGCAAGCAGATTTAACTAGTGATCATACTACCCTTTATTTTGAAAAAATATTAAATAACCAAAACTATTGCGAATGGAAGAAAAGGAGTAATCGATAATGAAAAGAATAATAACGCTGTTTTCTGCTATTTTATTGACCAGCCTAAGCTTAATTGGTTGTGATAACCAATCTAACAATCAAGCAAATGAACCAAATATTATTAAAGTAGGCACCACTGGCCAAAGTTACCCTAATGGGTATAAACAAGATGGTAAGTTAGTTGGATTTGATGTTGAAGTGACCGAAGCAATTGCCAATGAATTAGGTTATAAGATTGAATGGGTAATTGCTGAGTTTGGTGGATTAATGGGTCAATTTGACTCAGGCCGTTTAGACACAGTAGCGAATGCGGTGGCAGTAACCCCAGCTAGACAAGCAAAATATGATTTTACTCAAGCCTATAGTTTTTATGGCAGTCAAATTGTTACTCATAAAGAAAATAACAACATTAATCAGTTAACTGATTATAATGGCAAAACTATCGCCGGAGTACTTGGTTCAAATCATATTAATAACCTTAAAAAGGCATTTCCAAATAACGAAATCACTATCAAAACTTATGAAACTCGAGATGGTGCAATGCACGATGCTGAATTTCAACGAGTCGATGGCTATGTCAATTCCAAGCCTATCTTATTGGCAGAGATCAAACGAAAAAATCTACCATTTAAGTTAGTTGGCGATCCAATCACGATTGAACAAGTTGCTTTTCCTTTTAATAAGGATGAAAAAGGTAAAGCTTTACGCGAGAAATTTAATCAAGTGATCGAAAAACTACGTGCTAATGGCACATTGAAAAATCTATCAATTAAATATTTTGGTGAAGATATTACCTCATGAATTTCAATATAAACTATTTTGTTAGTGTATTCCCGCAGATATTACCCTATCTGCCGGTTACACTTTTTATTGCGATTGTCTCAATTATGTTTGCCATTATATTGGGGCTTGCTATCGCACTGATTAGAAACAATAAGATCGTTATTATTGATTCTTTTTTGGCACTATTTATCTCTTTATTTCGTGGTATTCCCTCGGTCGTTTTATTGTTTATTATTTACTATGGTTTACCACAAATATTTCCAATTATGAAACAAATGGGAGCAACTACCGCAGCGATCATCTGTTTTAGCTTAAAATATTCCGCTTATTTAGCCGAAATCTTTCGTGCAGGCTTAGCGTCAGTAGATCATGGACAAAAAGAGGCAGGATTAACCTCTGGATTAAGTACTATCCAAGTTTATCGAGGCATCATATTACCGCAAGCGATGATCAATGCTTTACCCAATACTGGTAATATGTTTATTTCATTACTTAAAGACTCGTCTGTAGCATTTTTTGTCGGTGTACAAGAACTATTAGCGGCAGGAAAAATGTTAACCGCAAATTCTTTCCTCTATTTTGAAACTTATTTAGCCGTCGGTATTGTTTACTGGCTAACGGTTGTAGCCTATTCATGGTTACAAAAGCAGCTAGAACGTAAGCTGACTAAACCATATCATCGTTAAGGAGAGCATGATGATTAATGTATCTCATTTATCTAAACGATTTGGCAATAATGAAGTATTAAAAGAAATAAATCTCAGCATTAAACAAGGTGAAGTAGTTGCAATTATTGGACCATCAGGATCGGGAAAATCAACTTTATTGCGTTGCCTTAATTTACTTGAAAAACCAAATACTGGGACTATCCGTATTGATAAAACCATACTTAATTGTGAACATTATAATCACAAGCAAGAAACTAACTTACGTAAACAATCGGCAATGGTTTTTCAACACTATAATTTATTTAAAAATAAAACCGCATTAGAAAATATTACTTATCCATTAGTTGTCGGCCAAAAAATGGCTAAAGATGAAGCCAAACAGTATGGGTTATCATTGTTAGAGCGTGTTGGCATGCTAGCTTACGCTAATCAATACCCAATCACCTTATCAGGTGGACAACAACAACGTGTTGCTATTGCTAGGGCATTAGCTGTTAGACCTAAAGTCCTATTATTTGATGAACCAACTTCTGCATTAGATCCCGAACGAGTACATGAAGTCTTGCAAGTGATGCTAAAACTGGCCAAAGAAAACATTACTATGTTGATAGTGACCCACGAGATGGAGTTTGCCAAATATGTCGCCGATCGTATCATCTTTATGTCAGATGGTGTCATCGTTGAAGAAGGGCAAGCAAAATCATTGATTGATAATCCACAACATCAGTTAACCCAACGCTTTTTACGACAACTTTCTGATGAGATTGATTTTGAAATCTAAACTTATCTTTATAACCTAATTAAGTTGTTTATAGTTTGGTATGAGAAATTAAAGCCTTTGCCAATGCGACCTCAGCAATTGTTTAATATCCATTCCATTGGCTAAGGCATGAATATCGCTCAATAACTGTTGGGCTTTAACTTCATTTGGCAATGCAGCAAATAACTTGGCTGCCAGTTCTTGTTGACTATATGGATTTTTCGGTGAACCCTTAGGTATATCCACTCGCTGACTAATTTTTTGGTTATTATCAAAGACAATTTCAATAACCACATAACGTTTATTATATGCATCAGGATGTGGGGGTAATTGGATAGCATAACTACGCTGCATTTTTTGCATTAAATTTTGGATATTGTCAGCTATTGTTTTTTCCGTAAATTGTTCAAAATCTGGCGCAATACCAAGTAAAATTAAGGCCAAAATATATTCTGCTGAAAAACGCCCCTGCTCAGCTGATAATGGCTGTTTATAAATTAACGCAGCATCACTATTAACAGGTGCAAAGAAAAGTGTAATATGCTTAATATTGTCCACATTAAATTTAGGATGTTTATACAGTAATTTACCAGCATCAGCAATATATGAAGCAGCAGAACAATATGAATAAGTTTTAAACCATAATCCCGGTTTAATAATCTTCCATGGTTTTGCCCACACAGTTAAATCTAAATCATCATTACCTTGGCCATATATTGATAAAAAACCTAAGTTTTCATCAAGAAAGTCTTTATCTGCCGAAATGCCTGCTCTTAACCAGTCAACAGCTTGTATAGCATGTTGTGCGGCTAATCCAGCATGTAAAAACTTTATGGGTGTCCCCATCAATAAGCGCATGCCTGATGCTTGTGTGGCAGCTAAAGTTAATGCTTGAGCAATAAATGGTTCATCATACAAATAACAAATAGCGGCTGTTGCAGCAATTCCCCCTAATGTTATTGTTGCATGCCAGCCTTTTTCATAATGTTCAGGATTGACACATCGTCCCAATAAGGCCATAACTTCAATACCAATTACATAGGCAGTTAAAAAACGTCGCCCATCTAAATTGGTTAATGAATCATCTAAGCGAATACTCGCAAATAAAGCCGATAGGATAACCGCTGATGGATGACCACGTACATCTGAATGCACATCATCATAATCTAAACAATGAGCTTGAAAACCATTAAATAATGCAGCTTGCCGACTAGTTGCTTGTTTTTTTTGACCAATTAACCAAGCACGATTATGGCCACCTTCATCATTGATCCATGCAAGTAATTTCTTAACATTTGTTTCATTAGATGCCTGCAAACTACTAGCAAAGTAGTCTATAACCCCATTAATTGCACATTCAAGGACTGACTGTTGCTCAATAATTGGTGTATTTTTTATTAAGAAACTCAATTTATGACCTAATTGCATTATAAACTCTCATCTAGATCTCAATAACATATTGAGCCAATAGTGGATAATAAATATTCGATGAAAAGATTATATCGCTATATGTTAATAACTCGAAATAATCATTATTAACCAAATATGCTAAGATATTGCTACCTTTTAACATTACAAAAATACAGCTAATTATGTCAATTTGTTATATTGCCTTAGGCAGTAATCTTAACGATCCATTAGAGCAAGCTAATCAAGCTATTGCGGCCTTAAAACAATTACCTGAAACAGTTGTTTCTGATATATCGCCATTTTATCGTAGCAAACCATTGGGGCCACAAGATCAAAATGATTATCTCAATGCAGTCATCAAATTAACCACGTCTCTGACACCAATAGCACTATTAGATCATTTACAAACCATTGAAAAGTCACAAGGTAGAGTCCGTAAAGAAAATCGCTGGGGGGCAAGAACATTAGATTTAGATATATTGTTATATGATGACTTAGTTATAGATACAGAAAGGCTTACCATACCGCACTATCATATGAAAAAGAGAGAATTTGTGCTTTATCCTTTATTTGATATTTCACCTAACTTGATATTACCTGATAACGATAAGCTATTTAATTTATTAACAAAATGTCCCATGAATGGATTGAAAAAATGGCATGAATAATTAATCTTATTAATAACATATAGTTGTAGATTTTTGTGGTTTAAATGCAAAAAAAATAATAAAAAAAATTTGCCAAAGGCTAAATTATTGCTATAGTTTACCGCTCGCAAATAATCTGTACTTAAGGGGATTGCTGTGAAAAAGGAACAAAAAGTAAATACATCTTCTCTTAGCTTGCTTGCTATTGCAGGGCTTGAGCCTTATAAAGAAGCGAAAGATGAGGAGTACATGAATCCTAAGCAATTAAAACATTTCAAACTTATCTTAGAAGCATGGCTGTCACAGTTACAAGGTGAAATGGGTAAAACAGTTTCTCACATGCAAGATGAGGCTGCAAATTTCCCAGATCCGGCTGACCGCGCTACTCAAGAAGAAGAATTTAGCTTAGAGTTAAGAGCGCGT
The DNA here is from genome assembly GCF_002142015.1 of Gilliamella sp. A7. Classification (NCBI taxonomy): domain Bacteria; kingdom Pseudomonadati; phylum Pseudomonadota; class Gammaproteobacteria; order Orbales; family Orbaceae; genus Gilliamella; species Gilliamella sp. A7. Next base: position 29,793 of record NZ_NASN01000002.1, on the reverse strand, counting down.
GACAGAGAACGTAAATTAATTAAAAAAATTGAAAAAACATTAAAGAAAATCGAAATCGATGATTTTGGTTTTTGTGATTCATGCGGAGTTGAAATTGGTATTCGTCGCTTAGAAGCAAGACCGACAGCTGATCTTTGTATCGATTGCAAAACATTAGCTGAACTTCGTGAAAAACAAATGGGTATGTAATTTCCATTTAAATTATTATTTTATTCAATACGCCCATGCAATATATTGGTCGTTTTGCACCCTCACCATCTGGACCATTACATTTTGGTTCGTTGGTGACGGCTCTCGGTAGTTACCTACAAGCCAAAGCCAATTTTGGTAAATGGCTTGTTCGCATTGAAGATATTGACCCTCCACGAGAAGTCAAAGGCGCTTCATCCTTAATATTAAAAACATTAGAAGCTTTCGAACTGCATTGGGACGACCAAGTTTTATATCAATCAAATTGTAGTGAGCGTTACCGAGCCGTATTACAATCGCTTATTACTCAGCAAAAAGCTTATTATTGCGATTGTACCAGACAAAGGATCCATAATCTTAGCAATGGGATATATGATGGCTTTTGTCGTGAGCGACAGTTAGCATCAACTAACCAACAACAATGTGCCATTCGATTAAAGCAAAGTCAGCCAGTCTTTTCTTTCGATGATAAAATTCGTGGTCAACAAACTGTTGATCCAGCCAATGCTCAAGAGGATCTTATTATTCATCGCAAAGATGGGCTATTTGCTTATAATTTAGTTGTCGTATTGGATGATAATTACCAAGGAATAACTGAAATTGTTCGAGGTGCAGATCTACTACCAGTTACTGCTAAACAAATTTCGCTTTATCGATTATTTAATTTTACTATTCCTAATTATTGCCATTTACCATTAGCTTTAGATAATCATGGAAGTAAGCTGTCAAAACAGAACCATGCTAGCCCTATTGATAGTAAAAATACGAATTTATTAACTGCACAAGCATTACGGTTTTTAGGCCAACAATTACCGGAAAGCTGGCAAGATGCCTCACAAACACAGTTATTAGATTGGGCAATAACTCACTGGAAAATTAACCAAATACCGAAACAAAACCAAGTGTTAACCACCGATATAAGATAAATTAGGTGAAATGCCTAGATTATGCTCATGTAATAAATGTTTTTCTGGTTTTATTAATAGTGAAGCTAACACGCGTGCTTTAAGTTGTGCTTTCTGTTCTGGACTGTTTAGCAAATCCCGTAAATCAACAGCTGCATCACCAAAAAGGCAATAATGTAATTTACCAAGCGATGAAACCCGTAATCGGTTGCAACTTTTACAAAAATCCTTTGAATAAGGCATAATTAGACCAATTTTACCCTGATAATCACTATGAGCATAAACTTTAGCTGGGCCAGATAATGCCTCTTTTGCTTGTAATTTCCAACCTTGTTCAATAAGTTGAGACTCCATCACTTGACCAGCTAAATGATAATGATTAAATAATTGACGGCTTTCGGTTGTTTCCATCAGTTCAATAAAACGTAATTCTACTGGTCGGTGTTTAATCCAAGCTAAATAATCACTCAGATGATCATTCATATTTTTCATTAGAACGGTATTAATTTTAACTTTCTCAATACCAACATCTAATGATTTTTCAACTCCTTGCATTAACTCTTGGAGTTTGTCTTGGCCAGTTATTCGTTTAAAAATATAAGGAGAAAAACTATCAATACTAATATTAATAGCATTAAGCCCAGCTTGTTGCCAATAATGGACATTTTTTAATAATCTTGAGCCATTGGTGGTAATTGCCAATTGTTTAATACTTGGATAAGCCGAAATAATTGACAAAATATCCATAAAATCTCGACGCAAAGTCGGTTCGCCACCAGTTAAGCGAATTTTATGCACACCAAGTTCGGTAAATGTTGATATGACATTATCAATTTCATTTAACGATAAAAATTTATGATCTTTATTAGGTCGATACCCATTAGGTAAACAATACTGACATTGAAAGTTACATAGCTCAGTAATTGATAAACGCAAATATTGAAAGCGACGCTGATAATTATCCACTAATTGCATATATAATAAACACCTTATCCAAATCGGGAAGCATAGCCATTTCTGTGCTATACCGCGGCTAAATTACCATATGAATAATATTATCACTTAGGCAAATTAGCTTCAGAGTTTGGTTCAGTCTAGCATAGCGTTTATTTTTTGACTATGGACAATTATTTAATATCAATCTAATAAAAAACAATTTATTTTTATCTAACATTCAACATGGTTATTACTATGCTCCGTAGCGATAATGCTAAACCAATCAGGTAAAATCGGCGTTCGACAATAATAAAAATCACTCTGAAAAATCTTTAGTTTTATAAAATTTGCCGTTTGTGGATCTTTGAATATTTCTGAAGAATGAGCCTCATGCAACGCCTTAAATCGTTCCATTTCCTTTTCAATAACATGTAGCCATGGTTTACAATAACCTAAACAGGCTAATACCTAGTTAGTAAAAAAGGAGCCTCCCTTAATGGCCCATAACAGAAAAATCCCCATAATTATCCAGCCCCAACAAATAGATTTGATGAGAGTAAGACAATCGTTTAATGAATCATCATTAAACAGGTTAAAGATTAAAAAAGATTATGCTGGCGGTAGCACATATTATCATCATAATAAAATTAACTTTAAGCATAACTATTGTTGATACATGAAGAAAGCAAAGAAAAATAAAAGCATGTTGTTTTGGAATACGAACCGCATAACATTCATAAGTATCATCGCCAAACGTTGGTTTTACTAACATCTCAACATAATTACTTTCTTTAAAAATAATTTAAGAAAGCCACCCGTCAACAGGATAATTGCCGATATAACAATAAAAATAAAATTAATAATTGATTGATTATTATGTATTATTTAATATATCTCGATATTGGATTAATTTTTTAAACTAAATTATCATTTGTCTAAAAAATGGATTGTTTGTTATTTATATGGTAGTAACATAATGAATAAAATTATAATTTTATCCGGCTTAATACTTTTTTCTCTTCCATCACATAATGCTTTTGCCGAAACGATATCGCAAACAGTATGGTCATTAGCAATGAATAATAATGACGGTGATGCTCAATATAAAATTGCTCAAGCTTATAACCCATCCATTAGCAATTATGATTTGAATTGTAGCCCTCATCAATTTTATCTTGAATCAAAAAATAAAGAATTAAGAGGATGTCAAAATAAATCTAACGAAAAATATATTGAATTCTTAACCAAAGCAGCCAAAAACTCACATCCAAATGCACAAACAAATTTAGGTATTGCCTATATTGAAGGTAAATTAGTTACTAAAAATATCCAAAAAGGATTGTATTGGTTGGAAAAAGCAGTTAAAGCGGGACCTTATGCAGGTAAAGCACAATATGTTCTCGGTATCCTCTATAAAGAGGGTTTATATGTTAAACAAGACTATACTAAAGCAATTAAGTATTATGAATTAGCAAGTAAAAGTAAAGATTGGGGATTTACTGGTAGTGCACAATATGAACTCTATTGGTTGTATAAACATAAATTAAATGATCCCATAAAATCTTTATACTGGCTTGAGCAATCTTTAACTAAAATGAAAGATAAAAGAGCATTAAAGGTAACATATGAGTTAATTGAATATTTCTTAAATGGTGGTCAAGCAGACGGTACAAAATTAGATCACCCCAATTATTTATGGGCTGCTAAATATCTAATTTATTTTGTTAATTATGATAAAATAGAAAAAAATATCAGACAAAAAATAGCTTTTCAATTAGCTTGGTTTTATTTAAATGGTTTAGGCGTGGAAAAAGATCCTGAAAAAGCTGCCATATACTATCATTTAGGTCTTGAACTTGATACAAAAATTGAATCAATTGATGATCAATTATTGGGAAAAGAATTTTTACTGAATGTTATTAAACCCATTTATAAAAACCATACCTCACACATAGAACGACATCACGAATTTGCACATTCAGATCTTTATAATAAACAAATGAAAATTAACACGTTGGAGAATCAAGCCTATGCTACCAATGCAAGTAAATTTGTTGCATTGATATTTGGTGAAAATTCAGAAGATGAGGAAAGGTTTTATACAAAACTAGTTGATCAAATACAATCTACAAATCGTCCTGATTCAAATCAAGCTGTCATTATTTCTTCGATATTAGCCCTAGCCAAAGAAAGGAAAATAGCTTACGGTTATTATCAAGATGCTCAAAGGATTAATGGAAAAACAATAGATCAATTAATTGAGCTTTACCAATCAGCTTTAAACCTTGAACCTAAAAACCCCAAAATTTTATATGGTTTAGGTACAGTATATGATTTTTTAATCCAAGAACCAAAGACCGCTATAACCTATTACCAACAAGCAGCAGATTCAGGATACAAACTTGCTCAATATCGTTTAGGTGTCATCTATTATATGGGTAGAGGTGTTAAACAGAACTACCGAGAAGCTTGGCGGTATCTTAATTTAGCGGCCGAACAAAATTACTTTGCAGCTCAAAACTTTTTGATAACAATTGACAAAACTCATCCTGATTTTGACTGGTTGACTACGCAATATTTAGAGCATGAACAAAATTACCGTTCACCAACGGTTTTAGTTGATGGTAAAGATTGGTTAACAGTTGAAAAGGAAAATAATCCAACAGCTAAAATTAATTATCTTTTGTTGAAGCATAATGAACGTAGAATTGGGAGTGAAAGTTGTGATATGACCTACAATGCTGCCATCGCAGGTGATATCACTGCTCAACAATACTTTGTCGAAAAATTAAATCGTGATGAATTTCACTGTAAACTACTACAATATCCACTTTTTACTTGGATAGACAACAGCAATATTGATGATGACAGAAAACAATTTTTAAAAGCACATTATTACAAAAGTACTTATCAGTGGGACAAGTATGATGTAGAGCTAAAATCTTTAATCGATAAGCAAAATCAATATGCGCTTATTGAATCAACATATCAAGCTAATCGGTATTATGATAATAGAGATGAGGAATTGCTTTTAAGTTTAAAAGAACGATTAAAAACTGGAAATCGATACGCGGCTAGATTACTAATTAGTTATTACACACCCCAAAGCGAACATGTTGATAACGCCTATCAACTGCAAAAAATTATTCTATTAAGAAATGATTTAGATGATGATATTAAATTTGGAAACTACGACTCTTTTACTTTCAATGTTTTATTTAATGGCTCATCTTTAAATCAACGTGATTATTATTATCCTGTAAACAGCGATAAACTTTCATCTTCTGAAGTTTATAAAATCTGGTTTGAATTGGCCAATATGCATGAGCAAGGTATTGAAGTACCTAAGAATAATAGTTTAGCTTATGTTTGGTATAGTCTATTATCAGAACATCAACAACCTCAAGCTGCAGAAAAAGCTGAAGAATTAAAACAGCAACTAACCGCAGAACAATTGACTCAAGCGAATAATCGGCTAGAACAATACAGTAAGCTATATCGTTTTATTCCAGTAACGCATTTGGATATACATTAAAAATTAAAATTTGATCACAAACAATATAGCCTCTTAATATAGGCAAGTTAATACGGAATATAAAAGATGAATGAAACGATAGTCACAACAACTAAATCCGAAAAACGACGACAAAGAATTGGGTTTCTTATTTTGATATTTATATTAACAATATTCAGTGTAATTTACTTATGTTATGAATCACTATTTTCCCCAAAACCACGAGTAGGTAAATATTTTCAGACAGAGAACAGTTATGTTGAATATGTTGAAAAATTTAATTGCATTATAAATATTAAATATGAAGGTGAAAAAGAATGGGAAACCTCTTTGAGTATAAGCTATGATGATGCGCAAGACAAACGCGAAAATTGCATACCTTTATAAACCAAATTATATCAAATATAGGTAAATCATCTTACCTAGATTTTTTATTACACAAATTCTAATAATATTGTGATTGTGTTATGTAAAATTTTTATCCACTTTACTTATTTAACTAGTTCAAGTATATATAGTCCTCTTGTCAATAAAACCGTCAAATGGAGGTTGTGATGATCACCCATATTAGCCCATTAGGATCAATGGATTTACTTGCGCAGGCTGAAGTTGATATTTTAAAGAAATCAGCAAATAGTGAACTATATCAATTATTTAGAAATTGTTCACTAGCCACACTAAATGCAGGTAGCAAAACTGATAATACTCAAGAATTATTAGATAGATTTAAATCTTTCGAAATTAACGTTATCAGCAAAGAACGAGGGGTCAAATTAGAGCTTATTGATGCTCCTGAAACCGCATTTGTCGACAAAAAAATTATTCGCTCCATTCAGGCCAATCTATTTGCGGTGTTGCGTGATATCCTGTTTTTAAATAGCCAAATTAGTGCAATTAAACATTTGGTGCCTAATGATAAACTAGAAAAAGAACACTCCTATTATATCACTAATCTTGTTTTCTCAATTTTACGTAATGCCAATGCATTACATGTGGGAGAAGAGCCTAATTTAATTGTCTGTTGGGGTGGGCATTCCATTAACGAAAGTGAATATTATTATGCTCGTCAAGTAGGTATGCAGCTAGGGTTACGCGAACTCAATATCTGCACAGGCTGTGGACCAGGTATTATGGAAGCACCAATGAAAGGAGCTGCGGTTGGGCACGCTCAACAACGGATCAAAGATAGTCGCTTTATTGGTATGACCGAGCCATCCATTATTGCCGCAGAGCCACCCAATGCACTGGTTAACGAACTTATTATTATGCCAGATATTGAAAAAAGACTTGAAGCCTTTGTGCGTATGGCGCATGGTATTGTTATCTTTCCTGGAGGCCCAGGTACCGCAGAAGAATTGCTTTATATTTTGGGGATTATGCTTAATCCTGCTAATAAAAATCAAACTTTACCAATTATTTTAACTGGTCCTAAAGAGTGTGAAGATTATTTTGCTGCAATTGACCAATTTATCCGCAACACCTTAGGAGAAGAAGCAACTAAACTGTATGAAATTATCATTGATTCGCCAGAACAAGTCGCTCGCATCATGAAACATGGTGTCAAACAGGTTAAATCATCACGTTTAGCAACTGGAGATGCTTATGGATTTAACTGGTTACTTAAAATCGATGAATCATTACAGCATCCATTTGAACCAACCCATGAAAATATGGCATCACTTAATTTACATAAAAATCAACCTGTTGAAATGTTAGCAGCTGACTTACGTCGAGCTTTCTCAGGTATCGTAGCTGGTAATGTTAAAGAATTCGGTATGAAGCAAATTGCCGAACATGGACGTTATAAATTACAAGGTGATCCAGAGATCATGAAACAATTAGATAATTTACTGCTTAGCTATGTAAAACAAGACCGTATGAAGCTACCTGGAGGTAGTGCTTACCAACCTTGTTATGAAATTTGTTATTAACGCTAAAATTAAATAACTTCTTTTCCGCCGATAGTTAAATGCTAAGACTAAATTGCAGAATTAAATCGGCGGAATATTTTCAGCAAGAAAAAACCTACAAATCACTTAAAATATCTAGTGCTTCAGATACTTTCTTAACCGCAAAGATCTGCATATTTTCTGGTTTCTTTTTCGGCATATTGGCAATAGGTACTATCGCTTTTTTAAAGCCATGTTTAGCCGCTTCTGAAATACGCTCTTGACCACTTGGTACCGGTCTGATTTCACCACCTAATCCTATTTCACCAAAAATTACCACATCTTGTGGTAAAGGACGGTTGCGAAAACTCGATACCAATGCAGCAATTAATGCTAAATCGGCACTGGTTTCGGTTACTTTTACACCACCGACAACATTAACAAAAATATCCTGATCAGCCATTTGTAAACCACCATGACGATGCAAGACCGCTAATAACAGTGCCAATCGGTTCTGATCAAGTCCGACAGTTACTCGTCTTGGATTACCATAAACAGAGTGATCCACTAACGCTTGGATCTCAACTAATAATGGCCGAGTGCCTTCCCACAGCACCATTACTGAACTACCAGATAACATCTCTTCACCACGACTTAAAAAGATTGCTGATGGATTACTAACCTCTTTCAAGCCTTGTTCAGTCATGGCAAACACACCTAGTTCATTTACCGCTCCGAAGCGATTTTTATGACTACGCAAAGTACGGAATCGAGAATCCGCATCACCATCAAGTAAAATCGAGCAGTCAATACAGTGCTCAAGCACTTTAGGGCCTGCCAGCGAACCATCTTTAGTCACATGGCCAACCATGATAATGGCAATTCCTTTGGTTTTCGCAAAGCGAGTTAAATAAGCTGCTGTTTCTCGAACTTGTGCCACACTGCCTGGCGAAGATTGGATATCAGCAAGATGCATCACTTGAATTGAATCGATAACCATTAATTTTGGTTGAGATTGTTCGGCCAGTAAACAGATCTGCTCGATACTGGTTTCAGACAACATATTAATATTATCAGTAGGTAAACCTAAACGATGGGCACGCATTGCTACTTGTTGCAATGACTCTTCACCAGTAACATAGAGTGTATTCATTTGTGCAGACAGTTTACTCATTGTTTGCAATAACAAAGTACTTTTACCGGCACCAGGATTACCACCAATTAAGATAGCACTACCTGGTACCACGCCACCGCCAAGTACTCGGTCAAATTCAGAAAATCCAGTTGAAAATCGAGGTAAGGCCTCTAAACTAATCTCAGATAGTTTTTGGATCTTAGTTTGCCCTGCACCACCAGCATAACCGGTTAATCGATCATTGCGTGATGAGGTACTGGCTAACCTCACTTCAGTAATAGTATTCCAAGCATGGCAAGCACTACATTGACCTTGCCAACGAGGATAATCGGCGCCACAATCATTACATACATAAGCACGCTTTACTGTTTTGGCCAAATTTTTCTCCTAACCTTCACTTAATAAACTGGTAGATAGAATGCACCATAAACCAGTTAAATCAGCATAATTGATACTAATTCTTGCTTTTTCAACGACTTTCGGCTTGCCGTGATAAGCAACTCCAAGTCCGGCAATTCGAATCATCATTAAATCATTAGCGCCATCGCCAATTGCAACCGTTTGTTCAATCGGAATATCTAAAGAAGCGGCCAATTGTTGTAGCGTTCGCGCTTTATATTTAGCATCAACAATTTGCCCTATCACTTTACCAGTTAACTGGCCTTTTTTAATTTCTAACTCATTGGCATGAGCAGCAACCAGTTTCAACTTCTGTTTTAAATGGTCAGCAAAATAGGTAAATCCACCAGAAACAATAGCAACATGCCAATTTTTTTTATGTAGCTCTTTAACTAAATAAATTAATCCCGGCGTTAATGGTAAGCTCTCTTTTACCTGATCTAAAATAGTTTGTTCTGCACCTTTTAAGGTAGCTACGCGTTTGCGTAAACTGGTGGCAAAATCAAGTTCTCCTCGCATAGCAAGTTCAGTAACTGTAGCAACTTGTTCACCAACACCTTGTAGCTTTGCCAGCTCATCAATACATTCAATACCAATAGCTGTTGAATCCATATCCATAACCAATAAGCCTGGAGAATGTAAGGTTGGTAAATTATCGATTGGTGCAACATCAATCCCTAAGCTTAACGAAATTGATTTGGCTTTTTTCGGCATTACCCCTGCAATACGCACAATTTGATAGGTTTTAATTTTCCACGAAGAAACCACAACCATCGGCATTGCCAGCTGTCTTTGAAATTTTGACAGTAAGGTTTTATTTAACTTTTTACCATAAATAATCCAACCGGTTTTTCCGGCATTGTAATCTAATGGAACTACTTCACAACCATTTAAAGATAAAGGTAAACCTTGCCAATATTGTATATTTTCGGAGAGATCACTATAGGTTAATGTGTAAGCCATATTTCGAGAGTCTTAAAAATGCAAAACAGATTCGGAATTTATCATATCTGCCAAAGATTGTCCAAGTAACGATGATAAGATGTTATTGATTAAATTTTATGGCTTAAAAAACCCCGTTCCTCAAAATTTTTTGAGGAAAAGTTTAATTCATCATTAATCATTGCAAATCAACTAACAATTAAAAAGGCAAAAATAACAACTAAACTCCTTCACCCCATAAACAGAGTTGTTCAAGCGCGGGACCAACTTTTTCACCAAGTGGAGTTAGTTTATATAACACTTTAAGTGGTGGTTTTTGGCCATAAACACGGCGAATAATAAGCCCATCTTGTTCCAATTTTTTAAGTTGAATGCTTAATGTCATATCGGTAACTTCCGGAATCAATATCTTTAACTCACTAAATCGTTTTTCCCCTGAAAGTAAATAATAAAGGATTACACCTTTCCATTTTCCACCAATTAAATCCATTGCTAAACTTATTGGGCAATAATAAGTTTTATTGTTATAGCGTTTTGACGGCCGTTCTTCACCACTTTGCATACATATTCCTAACTATACTATCAAGTTTGATAGATATTGCTTAAAAAATATTTGTCAATAAACTAAATAGAGTAACTCAATTTTTTATAGTATAAAAACAAAGGAAATATTATGCCATTAATTATTTTAGCTCATCCTAATATTGAACAATCAACAGCCAATAAAACTATCGTTGAAACCTTACAAAATAAAGTTAAAGATCTTGAAGTTCGAAATATTCATCAACTTTATCCAAACTATCAAATTAATGTGCAAGAAGAACAAGCCGCATTGCTGAGACACGAGCTAATCATTTTACAATACCCGATGTATTGGTTTAATATGCCAGCGATCCTAAAATTATGGTTTGATGATGTATTTACCTATCAATTTGCCTATGGTTCAAAAGGCGATAAATTAAAAGATAAAAAATTACTAACCAGTTTAACTATCGGACAAGTTGAGAAAAATTATAGTGATTATGACGCTAATATAATCGATCATCTACATCAACCGGTAAAACTATCCGCACTTTATAGCCAAATGCAATACCTAACACCAGTTGTTTTATATGGGGTATCACCAGTAACCGCTGAGCCAAATGAAATAAAGGCCAAAGCAATACAACATAGTGAAAAATTAGTTGCAATGATTGAAAAATATAAGCAATAGAATAATGGTGATGATTTATATTTGCACAATAAATCATCAAACATTATTACTAATAACTATTCTTTCCTTAATACAGCATAGAAAAAACCATCGCCAGCCAATTCAGTCGGTAAAAACTGCCTAAGTTCTCCCTGCTGTTTGGCGTTGGGGGTTTGTTGTAAAAAACGGGCGATTTGTAACTTATTCTCCTCTGATAATACCGAGCAAGTGGCATAAACTAAAGTGCCACCTGTTTTTAAATAAGGCCAGATACGAGTCAAAATAGCATATTGTAGTTCAGTGAGCTGAGCGATATCGCTATCACGTCGTAACCATTTTATATCAGGATGACGACGAATAACCCCGGTAGCCGAACAAGGTGCATCAAGCAAGATGCGATCAAACTGATGCCCATCACACCACTTCTCAGGGGTTAAACCGTCACCAACTTTGACTTGTGCATGTTGTTTTAGGCGTGTTAAGTTTTCATCAATTCGTTTAACGCGGTTGGCATCAATATCTACAGCTAATACATTAGCTGCAGGCGCAAGTTCTAAAATATGAGTGGTTTTACCGCCAGGAGCGGCACACATATCTAAAATTTGCTCACCATTTTTAGGTGCTAATAGATAAGCCGCGTATTGTGCGGATAAATCTTGTACTGTTACCGCTCCTTCAGCAAAAAACGGTAGCTTAGTCACATTTACCGCCGTATTTAAGCGAATAGCACAAGGGATATCAGCAAAAGACTCGGAAGCAATTTGTTGTTTTTCAAGTAATTGTTGGTATTCACTAACCGAATAATGGTTAAGATTAACTCGTAACCACATAGGTGGTTTCTGATTATTCGCATTAACAATTGCTTGCCACTGCTCTGGATAAGCTGATTTTAAACGATTTAATAACCAACGAGGATGTAAGGTCTGACTAATTTGTTGTTTACTATCTTGCTGAAATTTTTGTTTTAATGATGCCTGTTGGCGTAAAAATTCACGTAAAACACCATTAATCACACCTTTTAATTGCGTTTTTTTTAAATCATTAACCGCACCAACTGTTTCACCTACAGCGGCATGTTCAGGAATTCGGGTATAAAGAATTTGGTACAATCCAGTTAGCAATAAGTAATGTAAAATTCTATTTTTCCCAGTTAAGACCTTGCTCATTAAGTTATGAATATAGAAATCCAGTTCTGGTAGTACTCGCATTACACCAAAACAGATCTCTTGCACTAATGCTTTGTCTTTATCAGCAACTTGATGATTAAAAGATGCTAAAGCCGTACTAAGTGATTGCCCTTCTTCAAGTACCGCAAAGATAGCTTTTGCACAAAGCGCACGAATATTTTGGTATGACTTTTTATTCATAACTAATAATAGCCTTAATTCTTTTGATTGTTTAAAGAATCAATGATCCCACCCATCCAGCAATAAATAACGGAATATTGAAATGGGTAAAAGTTGGAATAACACTGTCTCTAATATGGTCATGCTGTCCATCACTATTTAAACCAGCAGATGTGGCTAAAATAGTATCTGAAGGTGGTGAACCGGCATCACCGATAGCTCCTGATGCACCAATTAAACAAACTGTTGCAATTGGTGAAAATCCTAATTGAACGCATAACGGAACATAAATTGCCGCAATAATAGGAACAGTAGAAAATGACGAGCCAATTCCCAGCGTAATGACCAAACCAACTAACATCATCATGAAAGAGGCCACGACTTTGTTTCCAGCAAATAACGCTGCACTATTAATGACTAAAGGTTCTATTTCATGCGTCTGTTTTAATACTTCGGCAAACCCTTGCGCAGATATCATCACAAAACCAATCATTGCCATCATTTTGATACCATCGGTGAAGATTCCATCTGCTTCGCCCCATTTGATTGAACCTGAAACAATAAAGCAAATAAAACCAATTAACGCACCTAATATCATCGATCCAGTACAAAGTTGCACAGTGAAAGAAAGAACAATCGCTAATAATGAGATAATAAGTGAACGAGCACTTACATTACTAAACTGTTCGGCATGACTCTCTTCACGGATAAGTTCATACTGTCTCGGTTTACGATAACTGACAAAAATAGCCCATAGTAAACCAACAAACATACCAAAAGCAGGAATAGCCATAGCATGCATAACATTAACATGACTAACATCCATTCCTGACGAAATAATATTTTTTAACAAAATTTGATTTAGAAAGATATTACCGAATCCGACCGGTAAAAACATATATGGCGTAATCAAACCAAATGTCATAATACACGCAATCATTCGTCTATCTAGTTGTAATCTCGACATCACATATAAAAGTGGTGGAATTAAAAGCGGAATAAAGGCGATATGAATTGGAATAATATTCTGTGAGGAAATACTAACTAACCCGATAATAATAACTAATAACCATTTAATTCGTGTTTTGGCATCATTAGTAGTTAATTGTTTAATGGCTTTATCAGCTAATAATTCTGGTAATCCTGATTTAGAAATAGCCACGGCAAACGCACCTAACATAGCATAAGATAAGGCAATATTAGCCCCGTTACTAATACCTGTATTAAAAGCGTCTATGGTTTCTTTTAGGGTTAGATGACTGCATAAACCACCTGCAAATGCACCAATAATTAAGCTAATTACCACATGAACTCGGCAAAGCGAAAGCACTAACATTAAAATAACAGCAACAACAACTGCATTTACCGAGGAAAACAGCTCAAGAATAGTATTCATAAATAGATTCTTCGTAGCGAGATAAAGGTGGTTATTCTAGGCGATAGCTATTTAAAGTGCAATTGTTAGTATACGCTTACTCGCATAAAGCCTTTTTTAATCACCAATTAACTGACCATGTTAAAATGTGAATCAATAAAACAAATAATATTGTTATATCTTTAGGTTGTAGCACACTTGATCTCGTGTCATTATAAAAGCAATAACAAAACTGAGATTACAATTAAATAATTATCCTATTGAATTAAATAAGGTAAGGTCAATATTGCCAGCTTTTTGGCTAAACAAAATCAATAAACACAAACATCATGGTATATGATCAGTTTTGGACAAAATTTAGATTAGTTACGGAGAATTTCAAATGAGAAGTAATATTGATGGTCATTTTCTATTGATTGGTTTAATGGCTTATCCGATTCGTCATAGTTTGTCACCGCAAATGCAAAATACCATTTACTCTAAATTAAATATTCCATTTATTTATTTAGCATTTGAAGTTGATCAACCAAAGCTACCCGATGCAATAAAAGGTTTACGAGCGCTTGGGTTACGAGGTAGTGCTATTTCAATGCCCAATAAACAACTTGTTTGCCAATACCTTGATAAATTAACACCTGCGGTAGAAATGAGTGGGGCTTGTAATACCATTTCAAATGATAATGGCGTATTGACTGGTTATAACACTGATGGCATTGGCTATATGCGTATGCTAGCAGAAGCTGGCATTAATATGCTTGATAAAAAAATAACCATTCTCGGTGCCGGAGGTGCGGCAACCGCAATTGCCGTACAAGCAGCGCTTGATGGCGTAAAAGAAATTGCTATTTTTAATCAGAAAGATGAGTGCTATACAAAAATAGAATCGGTAATAAAAAAATTAAATGAACAGACAAAATGTAAAGTACATATTAACGATCTAGCTGATGAGAATGAGTTAAGAAAACAAATTGCTAATAGCGATGTACTTTGCAATGCCACTGGTGTGGGAATGAAACCATTAGAAGGACAAAGTTTAATTACCGATCCAGCAATGTTGCGATCAGATCTCGTTGTTACAGATTGTATTTATAGCCCACGCAAAACTAAGCTATTAGAAATGGCCGAACAACAAGGATGTAAAACACTCAATGGCATCGGTATGATGCTATGGCAAGGAGCGGCACAAATAAAAATTTGGACAGGCGAAGATGCACCAATTGATTATGTCAAAGAACAAATGGGATTTAATAATTAATTTTGTGGTGAACAGGAAATAAAATGAATATAGTAACAGTTAAACAGCTTGAGATAGGTAAAGGTACTCCGAAAATAATTGTGCCAATTATTGGAAAAACCGAAGATGAACTCATTGATGAAGTAAAGTTTTTACAATCTATTGATTTTGACGTTTTAGAATGGCGAGTTGACCACTTTACGCAAGTTGATAATATTGATGCAGTCAAATCCATAGCACAAAAAATAGCGACCTTATTGCCCAATAAACCAATTTTATTTACTTTCCGTACCGCAAATGAAGGTGGCGTAAAACCATGGCCATTAGATGCTTATATGCAACTAAATAAAGCAATGGCAAGCAGTGGCTTAGTTGATTTAATTGATGTTGAAGTCTTTATTGGCGATGACAATGTAAAAGAAATTATCGATATTGCGCATAAAAATAACGTATTCGTGGTAGCCTCAAACCATGACTTTGAAAAAACACCATCACAAGGTGATATTGTCTATCGATTAAGAAAAATGCAAGACTTAGGTGCAGATATTCCTAAAATTGCCGTGATGCCACAAAATACTAATGATGTATTAACATTACTTGCCGCAACCAGCGAAATGAATGAAAAATTTGCTACACAACCAATTATTACCATGTCAATGGCCGGTCTTGGTGCAATCAGCCGCATTGCAGGAACAACCTTTGGTTCAGCTATGACATTTGGTGCCGCCAAAAACGCCTCAGCCCCTGGTCAACTTGATGTTAAACAATTACGTTACATTTTGGATGTAATGTATCAAAGCAAAGCTTGATAATAAACCGATGCCATCACGATTTAAACTAGATTGTGATGGCTAGTTTTCATCCATTAATACAACCATTGTAACGACTAAATTTCAAAAAACTATATAGTTTTGCTATTAATATGCCTTTATAATGGGTTGCTATCGTCAATCTATAAATTAAAACAATCTAGCTGAAAGATTATGCAAATTTACTAACAGTTAAACAATAACACATATATACTTGGATTAATGTTTGTTGTTAAAAAGTAAAATAACAATATTAATTTGCAATTTATGATGCATCGATAATTCAGTCGATAAACGAATGGCTAACAATGATTTAACTATATAATTAGCCACAAACTATGAGGTTTATTTTTATGTTTTCTTGGTGGACAAAAATCTATTTTTCACTAATTCAGATCCCAGTTAAGCTTTTTGTTAAAAGTAAACCAATCCCTACCTCTCCCATTACTGAATTGGATCTCGATATCCATCGGCCAATTTTGTATGTACTTCCTTATAATTCACAAATTGACTTAATGGTAGTGAGATCACTGTGTCTTAAATATAATTTACCCGATCCTTTGTTAGGCATTGATATTAATGGTAATACTATTCCTGCTTACGTTTATATTGATAAAGGGCCAGGTATTTTTGCCTCCAAAAAACAAAAAAATAAATCAATTGAAATTTTAAGAGAATATATCTCAGCACATCAACAAAATGATGAACTTGATGTACAAATGTTACCAGTATCTGTTATGTTTGGGCGAAAACCGGATAAAGAAGGAAAAAAAACACCTTCACTACAAGTTTTAGGCGCGACGTATAAACTTTACAAAATATTAATGTCTGGCCGTGACTGTTACACTCGATTTTCTCGAACGGTATCATTTAAAAACATTAAGGTTGATGATAATCAAGATATCTCTGTTTTAGCCCATAAACTTGCTCGTGTCGCACGCATACACTTTGCCAAACAAAGGGCTGCCTCTGTTGGTCCAAAGTTACCAGTGCGTCAGGAGATGCTTAACAAACTACTAACTAATCCTGCCCTTGCCGAAGCTATACAAGAAGAAGCTAAAAGCAAAAAAATAGATCAGGATAAAGCCAAAAAGAATGCCTTATCACTACTTAACGAAATTGCGGCTAATTTTTCTTACCGTATGCTTAGAGTGACCGATTTAGTTCTGACTTGGGCGTGGAATAGACTTTATCAAGGTTTAAAAGTCACCAATGCTGATCCAGTTCGAGAATTAGCTGAAAATGGCCATGAAATTGTTTATGCACCATGTCATCGAAGTCATATGGATTACTTATTACTTTCTTATGTACTTTATCGACAAGGACTGGTGCCACCACATATTGCCGCAGGTATCAATTTAAACTTCTGGCCAGCCGGCCCTATTTTTAGACGTTTAGGAGCATTTTTTATTCGCCGTTCATTTAAAGGTAATAAACTTTATACCGCTGTATTTCGGGAGTATTTAGCTGAGTTATTTATCCGAGGTTATGCAGTCGAATATTTCATTGAGGGCGGTCGATCACGCACTGGTAGGTTACTTGATCCTAAAACAGGAATGTTAATGATGACAGTCCAGACATTATTGCGTGGTGATCATCGACCGATAACAATCGTTCCTGTTTATATAGGTTATGAACATGTTTTAGAAGTTGCCACTTATGCCAATGAACTTCGTGGCGCGAAAAAAGAAAAAGAGAGCTTGTGGCGTACAATTAAAGCATTTTTAAAATTGAAAAAATTAGGATTTGGTTATGTTAACTTTGGTGATCCTATCCCTTTAAATCAATTTTTAAATCAACAAATTCCCGATTGGCGAGATGCGATTGATCCAACAGGAACACAACGCCCTAGCTGGTTAACGCCCACAACTAATCTGCTGGCTACACAAATAATGGAACACATAAATTCATCTGCTGCAATTAATGCGATGAATTTATGTTGTTCAATATTGTTAGCTGCTGACCAATGTACATTGACTAAAGTAAAATTATTAGAAAATATTGATTATCTTTTAAAAATATTAAAAAACATTCCTTATTCCGACTTAATTACTATTCCGAATCAAACTGCCGAACAGATGTTTGAACACGCCAAAGAAATGGGCAAATTCGTCATTACCACAGATGAAGTTGGTGAAATGGTAGGCCTAACTTCCGATCAAGCAGTATTAATGACCTATTATCGTAATAACATCCAACATTTATTGATCATTCCAGCAATTGTCGCGCGAATTTTACTAAAAAATAACCGCATTTCGATCGATGAAGTACTGATGCAAGTCAAGCTACTGTTCCCGTTAATAAAATCAGAACTATTTTTATATCATAACGATGAACAGTTAACAGAATATGTTAATAAAATTATTATCACTTATGCAGAATTGAATCTAATCAGTTACACGCCGGATAAATTAACCTTGAACTACTTAAAAATGTCAGGATTACAGTTATTGGCATCATCCTCAAAAGACACATTACAACGCTATGTCATTGCATTTTCATTGTTGCAAAAAGATCCAACCATTAGCCGAGCAAGTCTAGAAAAAGAAGGCCGCTTAATAGCAGAACGTTTATCGATACTTCATGGTATTAATGCACCGGAATTTTTCGATAAAGGAGTCTTTTCAACATTAGTTGCCTCACTAAGAGAACAAGGTTATTTAGATGATAAAGGTGATGCTAATTTAGTGAAAATCGAAACCATGAATAAGATTCTTAAACCACTCATTACCACTCGTGTAATGCAAACCATCGATGAAATTAATCCAAAAGAATAAATTGGTTAAGGCTTACTTGATTATTATCAGTAAGCCGAATATACTGCATTTCTAACCTTAATTTAAACATTTCTTCATTTAACTAATTTTACCAACAATATATTTAATCTCGATAAAAATTTTAACCAACTAAATAACAAGCAAAATTATTGATATATGTCAAACTTTTGAAAATTTATCCCTTTATTTCCATTCAATTAAATATTATCATTACAATTAATAAGGATGTTTTTTAATACTAACATAACAAACTAAATAAAGTAATGTCAGCTTTTTAAGGAGTTCATATGCTATTTAACCGTAGGCAGTTCTTTAAGATCTGTGCTGGTGGCATGGCTGGAACCACAGTAGCTACGCTGGGTCTTGCCCCAAGCATAGCGCTTGCACAAACTCGCCAATATAAATTATTAAAATCAAAAGAGACGCGAAATAATTGTACATACTGCTCCGTTGGATGTGGAATGCTTCTTTATAGCCGAGGAGACGGAGCAAAAAATGCCGAATCATCTATTTTTCATATTGAAGGTGACCCTGACCATCCAGTTAGCCGTGGCTCTCTTTGTCCAAAAGGTGCCGGAGTACTTGATTATATTAAAAGCGAACAACGGGTTAAATATCCTGAATATCGTGCCCCTGGTTCTGATAAATGGCAACGGATTAGTTGGGACGAAGCAATTGATCGTATAGCCCGGCTAATGAAAGCTGACCGAGATAAAAACTTTCAAGAAAAAAATGCACAAGGTACAACAGTTAATCGCTGGACAACAACCGGCTGGTTGGTTACCTCAGCAGCAAGTAATGAAACGGGTTGGTTAGCGTTTAAAGTTGCTCGTTCATTAGGGATGTTAAGCCTTGAAACCCAAGCTAGGGTTTGTCATGGTCCTTCTGTTTCTAGCTTAGCTGCGACATTCGGTCGAGGCGCGATGACCAATAATTGGAATGATATCAAAAATGCTAATGTTGTTATCGTTATGGGGGGTAATGCAGCGGAAGCCCACCCTGTTGGATTTAAATGGGCTATTGAAGCTAAAATTACTAACGGTGCGGAACTGATTGCAATTGATCCACGTTTTCATCGAACTGCCTCCGTCGCCGATCATTATGTACCAATTCGTGCTGGTTCTGACATTGCTTTTTTACTTGGCATTATTAACTACCTTATCTCACATAACGAAGTCAACTTTGAATATCTGGTTACCCACTCTAATGCCAGTTTAATTGTCCGTGATGATTTTAACTTTGATACTAATAGTGGTTTGTTTAGTGGTTATGATGCCGCTAACCGCCAATACGATCAAACCAGCTGGGCATATCAAAAAGATGAAAATGGTTATGCATTAAGAGATAAAACACTAAGTCACCCACGTTGTGTATGGAATTTATTAAAACAACACGTTAGTCGTTATACACCAGAAGTGGTGAATCAAATAACCGGTAGTCCAATAGACGGTTTTTTACATGTTTGTCGATCTCTTGCTAGTACCAAAACCAACGATCGTGCAGCAACTTTCTTATATGCCTTAGGTTGGACTCAACATACTTATGGTTCACAAATTATTCGTACCGCGGCAATGATTCAATTGATTCTTGGTAATATTGGTGTCATGGGTGGAGGTATAAATGCACTTCGCGGTCACTCCAATATTCAAGGATTAACAGATGTTGGTTTACTGTCTAATCGTTTACCTGCTTATCTTGACTTACCAAAAGAATCGCAAACTTCACTTGAGCAATATCTGACAGAAAAAACCCCTAAACCACTCGGTCCAAATGAGGTCAATTTTTGGGGTAATTACCCGAAATTCTTTGTTAGCTTTATGAAAGCAATGTACGGCGAGAGTGCCACTCAAGATAACAATTGGGGGTTTGATTGGTTACCAAAATGGGATAAAACCTATGATGTTTTAAGATTCAGCAAAATGATGCGTGATGGTCAAGCTAACGGTTTTATTTGCCAAGGTTTCAACCCATTAGCAGCACTACCTGATAAAAATAGTATTCGTGATGGATTATCTAAGCTTAAATTTTTAGTTAGTATTGATCCAATGCCAACCGAAACCGCTGAGTTTTGGAAAAATCATGGCGAATCCAATGATGTTGATCCAAGCAAAATTCAAACAGAGGTATTTAGACTTCCTGCTAACTGCTTTGCTGAAGAAAACGGAACAATTGTTAACTCATCACGTTTATTACAATGGCACTGGGCAGCAGCAAGACCTCCTTATGAATCACTTTATGATCCAGAAATTATTGCCCGCATTTATCTAAGAATTAAAGAGCTTTATGAAGAAGAAGGTGGTGCTTATCACGAACCAATTAACAATTTAAGCTGGGATTATCTAGATCCAGAAGGTCCATCGGCTGAAGAACTAGCTAAAGAGTGTAATGGTCGAGCATTAACTAACTTAACTGATGATAATGGCAATATTATTTTGAAGAAAGGCCAACTATTAAGTGGTTTTTCACAATTAAAAGCTGACGGCTCCACCTCATCAGGGATCTGGATATTCTGTGGCTCTTGGACTGAACAAGGTAACCTAATGGCACGCCGAGATCCTAGTGATCCATCCGGTAAAGGTATCCATGCTGGCTGGGCATGGGCATGGCCAATGAATCGACGAGTGCTGTATAACCGCGCCTCTGCCGACGAAAATGGTAAACCATGGGATCCAAATCGAGTATTAATCAAGTGGAACGGTACAAATTGGGATGGTAATGATATCGCTGACTTTACAGGTACATTATCACCAAGCTCTGGTGCTGGTGCATTTATCATGAATAATGATGGTTTAGGTGGATTATTCTGCTTAAATCGTTTGGTTGATGGCCCATTCCCTGAACATTATGAGCCATTTGAAACACCAATTTCCAATAATCCAATGCATCCTAAACAGGTGAATAATCCTGTTGCTAGAGCATTTAAAGAAGATCTTGCTCGTTTGGGTAAAGCTGACGAGTTTCCTTATGTCGGCACAACTTATAGTATCACTGAACATTTCCATTTCTGGACTCAACATGCAAGACTAGCATCAATAACACAGCCAGAACAATTTATAGAATTAAGTGAAAATCTTGCCAATAAGAAAGGCATAAAATTAGGCGATACGGTAAAAGTTACCTCTTATCGAGGTTATATCAAAGCGAAAGCAGTTGTGACAAAACGTTTACCAACTTTGACTGTTGATGGTAAAGAGATCGAAACCATAGGAATTCCAATTGTATGGGGATTCACTGGGCAAACAAAAAAAGGCTTCTTGGTTAATGAATTAACACCTCATTTAGGTGATGCTAATTCACAAACACCAGAATATAAATCTTTTTTAGTTAATATCGAAAAAGTTACTACAGCGGCATAAGAAGGAGGATAAATTATGTCATTACAAACTCAAGATATTATTCGCCGCTCAGCAACTAACGCTTTAACCCCTGCACCTCGTGTACGAGATTATCAGCAGGAAGTTGCCAAGTTAATTGATGTAACTACTTGTATCGGTTGTAAAGCTTGCCAAGTCGCTTGTAGCGAATGGAATGACCTGCGTGCCGAAATAGGTAATAGCGTCGGTGTTTATGACAACCCTGCCGACTTAGAGCCTAAAGCATGGACCGTTATGCGCTATTCAGAAGTTGAAATTAATGGCAAATTTGAATGGCTTATTCGTAAAGATGGTTGTATGCACTGTTCTGATCCTGGCTGTCTAAAAGCATGTCCGTCTGAAGGGGCGATTATTCAATACGCTAATGGTATTGTTGATTTTCAATCGGAACACTGTATTGGATGTGGATATTGTGTGGCCGGCTGTCCATTTAATATTCCTAGAATTAGTAAAGAAGATAATCACTCTTATAAATGTACCTTATGTGTTGATCGCGTCGCAGTTGGCCAAGAGCCAGCCTGTGTAAAAACTTGCCCAACGGGAGCAATTCATTTTGGCACCAAACAAGATATGATTCGTCATGCCGAGCATCGAATTACTGATTTGAAAAAACGTGGATTTGAACACGCTGGTCTCTATAATCCAGAAGGTGTGGGTGGCACACATGTTATGTATGTTTTACATCATGCCGATCAACCTGAACTTTATCATGGCTTACCAAAAGACCCACAAATTAGTGAAATTGTTAAATTCTGGAAAGGTGCTTGGAAGCCACTATCAGCAGCTGCTTTTGTCGCTACTTTTGGTGGATTGCTGTTCCACTATATGGGTGTCGGTGCGATTGAAGTCGATGAAGAAGATATAGAACACGAAAAAGAAGCAGATAAACAAGCAAGAAAACGTTTAGGATTGCCTATTTTTGGCCGAAAAAATACGCCTAATTCGTCGCAAACGGAGGCTCATCATGAATAAAAAAGGAATGATATTAAGAACACCACTTATTGTACGTTTCTGTCATTGGTGTATGGTCTGTTTGTTTATTCTAACGGCACTATCTGGTTTGTCCCTGTTTTTTCCATCCATTAAGCTATTTGGATTATTTCTTGGTACACCACAACTAGTTAGAGCGTTGCATCCAATCATTGGTTGTGTCGTATTCGTTTTATTAATGTTTATGTTTATAAAACTCGCACATCATAATATTCCAAATAAAAATGATCTGTTATGGATTAAAAACTTTAAACACGTTATTATGGGTAAAGAAGAAGGTATTCCGATCGGTAAATATAATGTTGGTCAGAAATTTCTATTCTGGTGCATTATGAGTCTGATCTTTGTATTATTTGTCACAGGCTTAATTATGTGGCGTCGCTATGTTTCCGATTATTTCCCAATTCAAATAGTCCGTATTGCCATATTTTTACATTCTTTTGCAGCTATATGTCTTATTTTATTAGCCATTGGGCATGCTTATATGGCACTTTGGGTAAAAGGTTCAATAAAAGGTATGATAACTGGCTATGTTTCTCGAGCTTGGGCGCTTAAAAATCATTCATCATGGTACGAAGAAGAAATGAAAAAAGTTTATCAGCAAGAACTTAATGCCGAAAGTGAAACTAAGGTTGAACAATCACCGCAAACTGAGCAAAAACCTGCTTTATAAAGTGTAATAGTAGATCTGCTGATATTAATCAGCAGATTAGCTAAATGGCTAAATCAATTCTGGATAAAACCTCAAAGTGGTAATCAATAATGAGTATAAAAATCATTTCGCAAGAACAACTCGAACAACAAAATATAAGCTCAGTAATTAGGCAGATCCCATTGCTATTTTATCCATCAACAAAAACACTTTATATTCACCGCGCGGCACGTTTAAAAACTTTAGCCGAAAATAACCCATTAAGCGATTATTTACTATTTTGTGCAAAAATAGCAGAGCAACAAGCCAAATTAATTAACCAACAAAACACCATTGAAGCACCAAATTTACTCAATAATGACTTAGCGCCATTAAGTTTAGAGAATTTAGCATTAAATGATATTTGGCAAGATTATTTATCTGAACTATTAAATTCTTTTTCAGATACCAGTGAACAAATCGAAGCCGTAATTCAACGATTAAAACAAAATAATCCTGAACAACTGCAAGAAAAAGCGATTAGTTTACTACAAGGTAAATTTGATCTGGTCGAAGGCAACGAATCTATATTTATTTGGTCTGCATTATCGGTTTATTACAGTCAACTGGCTAATCAAATTAAAGGAAAAGCAGTCGCTGAAAATACTGATCAAAGTTGGCTATGCCCTGTTTGTAATAGCCTACCGGTTGCTAGTGTGATTCAACTTGGCGGTAATAATGGTTTAAGATACCTTCATTGTAGTTTGTGTGAAAGCGAATGGTATGTACCACGGATAAAATGTACTTGTTGCGATAATATGCAAGATATCCAATATTTCTCATTAGATAACGAAATGGCAGCAATAAAAACTGAATGTTGTGATGCCTGTCAAAGCTATTTGAAAATTTTAGATCAAGATAAAGATCCACACATAGAAGTTATTGCCGATGATGTTGCATCATTAATCTTAGATATAAAAACAGAAAAAGAAGGATTCGCAAAAAGTGGGATAAACCCTTTTGTTTTTGCACAAAAATAAAATTTCTCAATCTGGAACATTTTATCTTTTTATAATAATTAATTATAAAAATATTACTTAACATTTTAAATTATTAAGACTAGAATAGTATCACTGTACTAGTTTATGAGTTCTTGATAATGAGACGTTATTTATTATTGATAGTGATGTTAGTAATTACATCATTTTCCTGTTTAGCTGATACCATAAAAAATGTTGCGATAACCGCAATTGTTGAGCACCCGTCATTAGATCAAATCCGTGATGGGGTAAAAGATGAGTTAATCGCAAGTGGTTTTAAATTGAATGAAAACTTGCAGGTACAATATCGAAGTGCCCAAGGTAGCAGTGCTACAGCCGCACAAATTGCACGCCAATTTGTCGCAGCTAAACCTGATGTTATCGTCGCTATAGCTACACCAAGTGCCCAAGCAACGGTTGCCGCGACTAAACAAATCCCAGTCGTCTTTGCTGGAATTACCGATCCAATTGCAGCTAAATTAATCAAAAACTGGGAACCAACACATAACAATGTTACAGGTGTTTCAGATTATCAAGAAATAGGCCCTCAAATTGAGTTTATGAAGAAAATTGTACCTAATGTAAAAGCTGTAGGTTATATTTATAGTCCTAGTGAAATTAACTCAACTGTAGTGCTAAAAAACCTACAACAGCAACTTAGCCAACAAAATATATCATTAATCGCGGTACCTGCTCAACGTACCGCAGATATCTCAACTGCGGCTAATACACTTAAAGGAAAAGTTGATCTTATTTATACGACAACAGATAACAATGTTGTTTCGGCTTATGAATCATTAGTTAAATTTGCCAACGAAAATAAAATACCTCTGTTAGCATCATTCCCCGATGCAATTGAACGTGGTGCAGTTGCCGCTTATGGTATGAGTTATTACGATGTTGGCCGCCAATCAGGCAAACTTGTGGTAAGAGTTTTAAATGGTGAAGCACCAGGAGATATTACGCCAGAGATAGGTCAAGCATTACGTTTGGTGGTCAATATTGATGCAGCTAAGAAGCAAGGGATTGATTTATCAGCAGATGTTATCGAATCAGCCTATAAAGTTATCGGTCAAAAATAAATTCTTATCTCAAATAACCATCAAATGCCTTGCTCATTTCAATGAGCAAGGGTTTAAAAACCGCTTTCCGCAAAAATAACCTCTATCGTTTATTGGTAAATAACGTATTTATTTCTACAAAAATAGCACAAACTGTAACAAATAATTTACACATATACTTTCTTTTAACTATAGAAAATTGTCCGAATTTGCTTTATAGTAAGCAAATATTTAGATTGAATGTAAAATAAATATTACAGGAATAGCAAATGCGAAATTCAATATTCAAACTTTTTATGTTACTCAGTTTATCCGTAGTAACATTTTTTTCATCGGCAGATAACAAAACCGAACAGAAATTTGTTGCCATCACTGCTATTGTCGAACATCCAGCCTTAGACAATGTCCGTAAAGGTGTTGAAGATGAGTTAAAAGATAATGGCTATATTGCTGGTGAAAATCTAAAGTTACAATTTGCTAGTGCCCAAGGTAGCAGCGCTAATGCTGCACAAATAGCTAAACAATTTGTTGCCAATAAACCAGATGCTATCGTTGGAATTGCCACACCGAGTACTCAAGCGTTAGTTGCAACAACCAAATTGATCCCTATCGTTTTTACTGCGGTAACAGATCCGGTTGCGGCTAAATTGACGCCAAGTTGGGATGCATCTAAAACGAACGTAACCGGTATTTCCGATGCTTTACCACTAGAATCACAAATTGATATGATGTTAAAAATCAAACCTGATGCGAAAAATATCGGTTATGTCTACAGCCCAAGTGAAGTTAATTCAACAATTGTACTTAAACAATTACAAGTTGCACTTGAGAAACGAGGCATGAAAATCATCGCTGCACCAGCACAACGAACCTCTGATATTTCAACTGCAGCAAGAAGTTTAAAAGGAAAAGTTGATCTGATCTATACAACAACCGATAATAACGTCGTTTCGGCTTATGAAGCTTTAGCAAAAGTTGCCAATGAAAACAAAATTCCGCTAGTAGCATCTGATCCTGATTCAGCTGAACGAGGAGCGACTGCCGCTTTAGGAATGAGTTATTATGATCTTGGCCGTCAAGCTGGTAAAATTGTTATTCGAATCCTTAACGGTGAAAAACCTGGTGATATTGCACCACAGGTTGGAAATATTACACAACTAACAATTAATAAGAAAGCTGCTGAACGTCAAGGTGTAACGCTATCGGAAGAAATATTAAAATCAGCAGCAAAAGTTTTCGAAAAATAATTTAAACCGTTTTAATAACTAAACCGCCAAATTTGGCGGTTACTTTTTAGTGGATTTTTTCATGTCATTTGAATTTTTATTAGGCTCAATTGGAATAGGACTTATTTATGCATTAGTTAGTCTGGGGGTGTTTATCTCATTTAGATTACTTGATTTCCCAGATTTAACAGCTGATGCAAGTTTCCCACTTGGTGGTGCAGTATGTGGATTGTGTATGTACGTTGGTATTGATCCATGGATAGCAACATTTTTAGGTATGTTTGCTGGTTGTATTGCGGGTGCAATGACTGGAGTACTCTATGTTAAACTCAATATATTACAATTACTATCTAGTATTATTGTGATGATAGGTCTATATTCTATTAATTTAAGAATTTTAGGGATGGGTCCATATATTATGGACGAAACCCCAAGAATGGCAGGATCCCCTAATCTACCATTACTATATGCAAAAACTATTTTTTCACCATTTATGGCTGAAGATTACAGCAATCAATATCTAGTACAACCAATGATGATTTTAGCGTTTGTTGTGGTTTTTTTGCTGCTACTGAATTTATTTCTTAATACCCAAGTTGGATTGGCACTAAGAGCAACCGGTACTAATCAACGGATGGCAAAATCTCAAGGCATTCCAACAGGTGCAATCACTATTTTAGGGATGGCAATATCAAACGGATTAATCGCTCTAGGTGGTTCATTATTTGTGCAAACACAAGGTGGGGCTGATATCACTATTGGGGTTGGTACTATTGTTATCGGTCTTGCTTCAATCATTATCGGTGAAAGCATATTCCCAACAAAACGCATTTGGGCAGTTATGATTGCAGTTATTTTTGGTGCAATCTTATATCGGTTATTTATCGCTTTCGCACTGAGTAATGAATTCTTACAAAAAATTGGAGTAGGTACTGAAGATCTAAATCTTATTACAGCAATATTGGTTATATTGGCATTAGTATTACCAAAACAATTAAAGAAATATGCAAAAAGAAGAGGTAAGTAAGCATGATTAGGGTGGGACAATTACAATTGACGTTTAATCAAGGAACGCCAATTGAGAATCATGTATTACGTGGTTTGAATCTCAGTATCAGAAAAGGTGAATTTGTTACAATAATTGGTAGCAATGGTGCAGGAAAAAGCTCGTTGCTTAATGTTATTAGCGGTGATCTAATTGCTGATTCTGGCCTTATTATCATCGATAATAAAAATGTTACACGCTGGCCTGCTTGGAAAAGAGCCGGAATGGTGGCACGAGTATTCCAAGATCCTATGGTTGGAACTTGTGAAAACTTGACCATAGAAGAAAATTTAGCTATTGCTTACAATCGAGGCAATAATTTCACTTTACGACCAGCTTTAAATCGTAATCTGCGTGTTTTATTTAAAGAAAAATTAGCAACGCTAAATTTAGGTTTAGAAAATAGACTTTCAGATATGATAGGCTTGCTTTCTGGTGGACAAAGACAAGCCGTCAGCCTACTCATGTCAACTTTACGATCATCAAAGATATTATTACTTGATGAACACACAGCGGCTCTCGATCCAAAAACTGCCCAATTTGTTTTGGATCTAACGAATAAAATTGTTAAGAAAAACCAATTAACCACTATGATGGTGACTCATTCAATGAAACAAGCATTAGAATATGGCACTAGAACAGTGATGCTACATCAAGGACAAGTAGTACTTGATGTGTCAGGAGAACAACGAGATAAATTAACTGTCACAGATTTATTAGACATGTTTGAAAAAACTCGTGGTGAAAAAGTAACTGACGATGCCTTATTATTAGGTTAATAAATCAAGAAGCAATATTTATTAGCTAAATATTGCTTCTTAACCAACAAAATTAGTATAAATAATTTCATCATTTTTCTTGTAATTGTTGGCGAACATTCATTAAAGCAAATCCAAGCAAATTTTTTCCACGCCACATTAACGGATTATCAATATTAGGATCATCCTGGGACAAGCCAATCCCCCATATTTTATCAACTGGACTTGCTTCTACTAATATCCTTTGTTTGGTTGATAATATAAAATCAGTTAACTTTGGATTTTGTGAAAATTTAGCAAAATTACCATTTATGACTATATTTGAACAGTGCTCATCCCAAATATCTGGTATAAAGCCTTTCACTTGACGCCCTAACGCCTTTGCTAATCCCGGAGAATTAGCAGTAAGTATTTTTGATAATATTTGCTCATCACCAAATAATCTTGCTTTCTCAGCCATCATATAGTGTTCCGCGGTTGGATAGTAAATATTATCAACCTCAAAATGACTTGGATACCATTGGCTAAAACAACTCTTTGTTATGATAGAAGGTTGCTTTTCTACATGTCCCCAAAAGTATATATATTTGTATCGTTTACCACTTCTATATTGCTGGCGTAATTCTAATAGATCCATATAAATTCCTTATCATCACTAACGAATATGTTATATGTATATTCATCAATATACCAATATCGTATTAGTAAAAAATATTTTATTTTTTTAATAGAAAAGAACCATATCCATTCATATAGCTATTTATCCATTAAAAGCATTTAAGATTATGTATGATGTGTAAAAGAAATATAACGTTGTATTTTATAATAAGGTTGTGTATAGAAATTATTTAACTATTCTTAGAATGCAAAAAAGCCCAGCATTGCTGCTGGGCTCGTATATTTAAAAGTCTGGCGGCACCCTACTCTCACATGGGTAATACCCACACTACCATCGGCACTACGGCGTTTCACTTCTGAGTTCGGCATGGGGTCAGGTGGGACCACCGCGCTATTACCGCCAGACAT